>CAZKSK010000120.1:0-6956 GCA_964555225.1 uncultured Bacteroides sp. | reverse complement strand
CAGTTTTCCAACCTGCTATATTAAATACAAAGTCTGATTTACAAATTGCACGTAGAATAGAAAAAATAGTGCCTGTCGACATAATTGATTCTTATGTTGGGACAAAGATGTTACATTTCTTTACTATTAATTTTTATGTTGGTAATAGAATAAGAGTCTTTAATGATAAGACTTCACTTCAGGGTTATTTGCTAATTGGTAAAAAAGATGCAGAAACATTTCTTCTGTCACGTAAAGACAAATTTTATTTTGAGCTCTGTTATATGAGTAAGAAAAAGAGTTGTGATACCAAACAGCTGGTATGCCTTTATCGTTATAAAAGAAAATAATGTTAAAAATTTAGGCGTTGTTCTTCTATAAAGCGGGGCCTGCGCTTAACTTCTTTATATATTTTTCCGATATATTCTCCTACAATACCTATTGCAACAAGTAAGAAACCTCCGATAAACCATAGAGAAACGAGCAGAGATGTCCATCCTGGACTTGTTTTCCCGGACATATGTTCGTAAACTGCGTATATAATAACCCCCAATGAAACGAGAATGAATAAAAATCCGGATGCAGTAATCCAACGCAGAGGCTTTACAGAAAAAGATGTAATACCATCAAGAGCAAAGTTGAACATTTTGGATAATGGGTATTTGGTTTTACCTGCAAACCGTTCTTTTCGATTATAGAAGACTTTATCCGAAGGAAAGCCTATCAGATTGACCATTCCTCTTAGAAATAGATTCCTTTCCGGAAAAGAAATCAACGCTTTTAATGCGCGTTGGCTTAGTAAACGGAAATCGGCATGATTATATATGATTTCGCTTCCTATCAATTTCATTAATTTATAAAAAGCCAAAGCTGTATATTTCTTAAAAAAAGAATCGGTTATACGTTCTTCCCTGACTCCATAAATTATATCAATTCCTTCGTTAAATTTATCTACCATTGTTTCTATAACAGTTATATCATCTTGTAAATCGGCATCAATGGTTACTGTAGCAGATGCAATTTCTGAAACTGATTCAAGACCGGCCCATAATGCTTGTTGATGACCTACATTATGAGCTAATTTTAATCCCGCTATGTTTTGATTTTTACTTGCTAAGGAAGAGATTATTTTCCAAGTGGAGTCTTTACTGCCATCATCAACGTAGAGAATAGTGCCGTTTTTTATTTTATCCTTTGACAACAATTTTTTTAACAAATCAATTAGTTGTCGTGTCGTTTCTTCAAGAACTGCTTCTTCATTGTAACAGGGAATAACGATAAAAAAGTTTTTCATAATCATTATTTTTTCTTTTTAAAAGCAAAACGTACTAATATAAAATTAATCGGTATCACGATAGAAAATACAGGTAAAGGAGCCCATGCTTTGGGTATTCCTATGTATAAAAACACGTTGAGTAGTATCATGTGAAGAAGGTAATTAATTAAATGAGCACCACTCATTCCTAATAATTTCATCCACGAAGGACTAACTCCGAACGTGAAATATGATGTTAGGAAGAAATTGACTACAAAACTTAAAAAATAACCAATTGTATAAGCAACATTCACATTGATAACATGCATCAACAAGTAATAAATACCGTAATGCAGAACTGTAGCAAAGATACCGACTATTACAAAACATACAAATTCTTTGTGGATTTTTTTGAATTTCATTTTTCTTCTGTTACCGTTTTTCTTTGTCTTACTAAACTTTCTGCTGTTTGTAACATCGAAAATACATATTTTTTCAGAAATTTAAAATGTGAATCTGTTTTTTTTGTAATATGAACGTTTTTTCCATCTTGAGATAAATAGTATAAAAATTCTTGTTTGGTAGACGGATTATATTCAAAAAGTCGTGTTTCATCTCTTGCTCCGATTAAATCGTCTGCAGTATAGAAAATGCATGGACGTTTTTCATTAAATATATCAATGCCAAAATTTTCTTGTGGAGCATTTATACCTAGAAGATGTAAAAGCATAGGTTGAACATCAATTTGACCGCACCAGTCTTCATTAATAGAAGGTTTTAAATTTGATGAATAAATTATTAGTGGTATATGATTGAAACTTGAAGGTAATTCACTATCAGGTTTTCCGACTTTTTTCCCATGATCGGCTTCTAATATAAATATAGTATTTTTGAACCATGGTTGTTTTTTAGCTTTTTCAAAGAAATGATGAAGTGACCAGTCTGCATATTCTACTATTTGTTCCTCAATCTTATTACTTTTAGGATGAAACCATGATGGGATTACATAAGGTGGATGGTTACTGATCGACAGTAAAGAGGCCATGAAAGGTTGTTTAAGTTTTGCTTTTTTATTTAAGATATTGATGGCATAATCATAAAGAAAATCATCTTGTACGCCGAAACTATTTACAATTTTATCCTTGGGATAGTTTTCTTGTGAATATATTTCGTCATATCCATTAGTGCGTAAAAACGCATTCATATTATCATATTGACGTTCATGGGTCATAAAAAAAAGATTCCTATACCCGCTTTTTTTCAATACAGTCGGTATACCTGAATAAATAGGAATATTTGTTCCTTTCATCAAATTGCGTTTCATAATTGCAGGAAAGGAATATAAGGTAGCATAAAGACCGTGATTTGTATGGATTCCAGCAGAATAGAAATGGGTAAATCCGATAGATTGGTGAAACAAGCTATCTAAAAAAGGAGTTAAATTTCTTTGTTGACCAAATGTTTTCATCAAGTTGGCGGACATAGATTCCATAAATATAATAATGACATTAGGCTTTCTAGGAACGATAGTATCAGGGTGAAGCTTATAATATATCGGAGATTTTTTATTTCCTTGGCGATGAAGAAAATTTTGAGTATTACAGATAGCTAAGTTTTCATTTATTAAATTTAATTGCTTATTTTCCGGTCTGAAATCATCGATAATACTTGTTAATAAATTAAAAGTCGGATTTATTCCTATTTGATTTAAAAAAGGGTCTTCACAATAAAAAGCTGCGCTTATCTTTATAGGATTATATCCTCTTCGTCCTCGAATACCGAAGATGCAAAGACTAATAAGACATCCTCCAAGTAAACAAATAAATATTTTTTTTTGCCAACAATTAGTGTCCGTATTTAATAATTTTTCATTTTCTTGAATAAAAATATTTCTTATCCTTTTTGTACTCCAAACAAAGAAAATTAATAAACAAATGAATAATCCTATTGAGAAATAGTATGAAGGCTCTTCAAAAAGCATTTTTAGAGTTGTTGAACCGTATTCAAACCAATTAAATATAGATGAATTTATATTTTTGAAAAAATATTCAAAGTATGGGATGTTTGCAGCAGAAGTAGCAAATGTTATCCCAAAAAGTATTTGAATATATATAGTAATGAATTTAAATAAATAATTTTTTTTATAATCACAGAGAAAGGATATGATAATTATGATTAGGGGTAGAAGTAAAATGTAACAGCCGATCACATTATCAAACCATAAACCCCGGATAAAGGCAATGGATTGGAGCGTGTAATTATTAGAAGATACATGACTAATAAGATAATGTCCGGAGACAAATAATATCAGTCTGAAAAAGCTGAGTCCTATCAATCCGCATATATGAAGAGAGATAAGAAATAACAAAGAATTTAAGAAGCGTTTCATTGTTAATAATTATAGATAAAAGATTTTGTTGCCTACAGAGCTAGTATAATAAGATGAGTTTGTTTTGCTTCTTTTTATGTTGAAATATATTTTGTTTTTCCTTTCATGAATATTAATGATTTATTTTGTTAGTAAAAGCTAATTTTTTTCTTTGTATATCGAGTAAGGTTCATCCAAATTCAAGTAGTAAAAGTTATGTTGGCGTTGATGATCTCCTTTGGGCATTTGCATATAATTACCATAAATTTGTGTTAGATAATCGTCATAATATTTGAAACCTTGTATAACTTTTCCTTCAAAAAGATAAGAAGTATATGTATTATTTACTTTTTTACTCATTATTCCACGTAAGCCGTCTGTATAGTCGCCAGCCCATAGACTCTTGTCATAATCATATTTAAGAAGAATTTTTCGAATGGATTTTTGTATTTTTCCCATTGTAAAAAATCTTTGTATAATTAGAGGAATCCAAGAACTGATTCCGTGACCATGTTTATAGGGATCACGATGTACAAGATATAAAATTTGTTTAAAGAATTCATATTTTGTGTAGTGCAATCTACGTATCAATTTATTCGATGGTACACCATCAAATGGAAATATATCTATATAGATTCCTCCGAGATAACTTAAATGTTTTCGCTCAATAAGTGTTGTACTGGAATCCTGAATTTTACCGAAAGGGAGTGGATAAAGAGGATCGTTCTCGGCACAAACAAACTCAAAAGGAGATGGAAGCCATTCTTTTGCGTGAGCAATTAGCTTTTCATATTCCGGGCGTGGCATTCCTATGTCCATATCGTCATCCCATGGAATAAAACCTTTGTGACGAATCGCTCCGATCATTGTTCCAGCCATAATGCAATAACGTAATTTATGTTTTTCACATACTTGATCAAATGCTATTAAAATATCTAGCATGCGTAGTTGTAGTGAACGTATATCATAAGTTGCCATAGTTCTTGATATAGGACAGTTTTGTTTTTTGTGCGTTTTTAAAATCTTCTACCGTATCTAATTCCATAGAAAAGAAAGAAGTCGTATCTAAAATGGAAAAGGTAAAACCTTTGGGAATAAGACGTTCAAAAGCACATTCATAAAATATATTATCAAGTTGTAGTGATTCAATCATTATCTTTAATTCTTCATACAGAGCTTTAGAATAATCTGCTGAAATCTTTTCAATTCCGACAGATTCTCCAATAGCGTCTTTAATAGAACATGTTTTACTTATTTCTTTTACTTGCCCTCTTATATCTGGGATTATTTTAATTTCTTCTTCTCCAAGTTCATGACAATTCATCGCCAATATATTATTTTCAGTAGATAATAATAATGCTTTAATAATTGACGGATCAAATAAAATATCACTATCTAAAAGGAGAAAATCTTCTCCTTTAACATAACGAGTTGCTAACCATAAAGAGTAAATATTATTTGTTTTTTTATATCTATTGTTTGTTATGAATCGAAAAAGTCCTTTGTCGTAATTTTTATAGATATATTCTTTAATTTGTTCTTCTAAATAGCCGGTAACTATTATGAAATTATTTACATTGGAAGCTAATAATGCGTCGATAGTAAGTCCCAGTAATGTGTGACCGGAAATTTCAAGTAAACATTTAGGTTTATTTTCGGTTAATGGGTGTAGGCGTGAAGCTATTCCTGCTGCTAGAATTACTGCTTGCATGTTCGGGCTATTTTTATGATTGTGTCACAAACAAATTTATTTTGTTCCGGACGGCCTAATGTAATGCGCATATGAGTATCAATATCCGGTTCATTCATAAATTTAATTTTATAATGTTGACTGAACAATTCCTTTTGAAGCCCATTTTTTAACTCGATAGGATATTTAATCAGAATAAAATTGGCTAAAGATTTATATACTTTAAAGCCTGGTAATTTGCCTATTTCTTTTGTAAATAGGGTACGTCCCTCATCCATATTTTTTGCTACCTCACGATAATAATCTTCAGACTTTAAAGCAGCGATAGCAACATCTTCTGCAAAACGGTTATATCCTAAATACTTGTTTATATATGATGTGAAATTAGTAAAGTTTTTACCTACAAAGCTAAATCCCATACGCAGGCCCGGTAATCCATAAAATTTTGAAAGAGTACGTATAATAATTAAATTCGGATATTTGTTTATTAAATATTTAATATAAGTTTTATCTTGAATAACAAAGGATGCATATGCTTCATCTATTATTATGATACAGTCAGAAGGGACGAACTGAAGTATTTCGTCAATTTCATTCGGACTGAGTGCATTACCTGTGGGATTGTTAGGAGATGCCATAAGTAATACTTTCGGTTTACATTCGTATAACATTGTTTTTAGGGACGGTATGTCATAAACAAATGTATTATCTTTTTCGTATAATGGATATTGAATAGTAACTCCATTAACTTCATCTGCAATCGATTTGTAATACCACCACGAAAATTTGGGGACTAAGATTGTTTTATTCCCATTTGTCATTGAAAGGAAGTAATGGATGGTTTGTTTTAAAATATCTTCACCACCATAGCCTAAAACGACTTGACTTTCGTCAATTCCATATTGTTCTGAAATAAAAACGGATAATATGCTTTTTTTCCCTTCATCATAAATGCGGGTATAAAAACAAAGTTTTTTTATATCGAAATTTTTTACGGTTTCTATGACTGCCGGGGCGGGATTATAATTGAATTCATTTCTATCAAGATATTCCATCTTTTGTCTCATTATGTTTTTTGCTGTACAATAAATAAGCCGACAAATGTATAACTATTTTTTTTAAATGCAAAATACAACCTTGTAAAAAGCCTTTTTTTAGTATCTGTTATGCCTTTAATACTTCCTGATAGGTTTTAAACAAGTCATTATATAATTTTTCTTCATTGAAAGATGATGCATATTCAAATCCTTTTTGAATCATTTTCGTTTTTATTTCTTCATTATTCCATATTTTCAAAATAGCTTCGGCAAGTTCTTTTTCATTATCAGGCGATACGTAAATAGAATCTGGACCGCCGGCTTCTTCTAAACAAGAGCCTGTACATCCTACTACCGGAACTCCGCTTTTAAGAGCTTCCAGTAAGGGTATTCCGAATCCTTCAAAACGTGATGGATATACAAAAATAGACGCAGATTGATATATTGCCGGTAGGTCTGAAAAAGAAACGTTGTGAATAATTCGAAATCTATTATTCAATTTCTTACGAATGAGATAATCTTCAATTTTTTTAGTATAAGATGTGCGTTTGCCAACTGCTATGACCTGACATTTAGGTGGAAGATAATTTAAAGCTTTAGCTAAAAGCATCAGATTTTTTCTTTCTT
>CAZKSK010000119.1:0-6974 GCA_964555225.1 uncultured Bacteroides sp. | reverse complement strand
CTCTTGGCTAACCCGGATGTTTGTATAGAGAAAATTTCTTCACATCTTTCATCGAGCCTGTTTCCAGATGGAACGAAGGGCAATGCGCTTACTTTTCTTGTCAGTTTTGTTTGTCCACTATTTTGTTGTTTAATATAGGAATTTACTATATTTTCATCTTTATATCGGTGTGTGCTTGTACTAAATGTTGTATTGACGCGACGTTCCATCCTTAATAGTTCCACATCGATCTCACTAATTACTAATTGAGGGTTGAAGGAGAATCTTTCACCTTCTTCCAGAAGAGTACCGTTTTCATAAATCATACCATTGCCTGTAAATACAATATCTGTAGTAGATTCTCCGAAACCACAAGATGAAAAAATGTAGCCGGATAAGCATCGGGCAGACTGTTGGCTGATTAATGATTTTACATAATTGTGTTTACTGATACATTCATTATCGGCTGACATGTTGAATAAAATTTCAGCCCCGTTAAGTGCTAAAAAGCTGCTTGGAGGAATGGTTGCCCATACATCTTCACAAATTTCAACGCCAAATGTATAAGAAGGAGTGCGAAATATTTGTTTTGGGCAAACCTTGCATTCAGGGAAATCCGGAAAAAGGCTAAAAGATTCGTTAATTTTACTCCCGTTAGCAAACCACCGCATTTCATAAAATTCTTTGTAGTTAGGAAGATATGTTTTGGGTACGATGCCGATTATTTCACCGTTGTTAACTATGGCAGCAGTATTGTAAAGTATGTTATTGATCAATAGAGGAAGTCCAATTATGGCAATTATATTTTTATTTTTACTCCAATATGTGATTTCTTTTAATCCTAATTTGGCATTTTTTAATAATATGTCATGAGCAAATAAATCACCGCAAGTATACCCTGTAATACCTAATTCCGGGAATATTACAATTTCTACGCCTTTCTTTTCGGCTTCATCCAGCAACTTGATAGTTTGCTGTGTGTTGAAGTCACAGTCAGCTACCTTGACAGATGGGATTGCAGCAGCTACTTTTACATATCCAAAATTCATATATTTTTTATTCGGATGATTATTTTGCACAAAGGTAAAAAATAAATATGAAAAAAGTTCTTAAAATCTTTGGTATCTAAAAAATACTGTTTATATTTGCAATCGAAACAAAGTTGTAACTATTACAAATATGGATTATGAACATTAATGAAGTGATTATAAATTTAGAGGAGCATTCTATTAAGCCTTCCATGCAAAGAATAAAAATCATGGAATATTTGATGGAGCATCGTACTCATCCTAATGTTGATGAAATTCATTCAGCTTTATCTCCTCAATTGCCTACTTTGTCTAAAACCACGGTTTATAATACGTTGAAGTTATTTGTAAATCAGGGTGCAGCTATGATGTTGACGATTGATGATAAAAATATTTGTTTTGATGCTGATACCAGTCTACATGCACATTTTTTGTGTACAGAATGTGGCAAAGTTTATGATCTTCCGTTTCAAGGAGAGCCCGATATCTTAGGGACAACGACGTTGAATGGTCACTTAGTCAAAGAGATTCATCAGTATTATAGAGGTATATGTAAAAACTGTTTAAAGAAAAATATTATTAACTAACAATTAAAAAGAATAAGATTATGAAGAAATTTATTTGTACAGTGTGTGGTTATATTCATGAAGGTGATACAGCTCCGGAGAAATGTCCTATGTGTGGAGCTCCAAGTTCAAAATTCAAAGAATTGGTTGACGAGAAACTTTCTTTTGTATCGGAACATGTAGTGGGTGTAGCTAAAGGCTGCGATGATGAGATGATTAAGGATTTAAATGCTCATTTCAATGGAGAATGCAGTGAAGTCGGTATGTATTTAGCAATGAGCCGTCAAGCTGATCGTGAAGGATATCCAGAAATAGCGGAGGCATTTAAGCGTTATGCATGGGAAGAGGCCGAACATGCTTCCAAATTTGCAGAATTGCTTGGTGATTGTGTTTGGGATACCAAGACCAACTTGGAAAAGCGAATGAGTGCAGAATCAGGAGCATGTGCAGATAAAACCCGCATTGCGAAACGAGCAAAGGAATTAAATTTGGATGCTATTCATGACACGGTTCATGAAATGGCAAGAGATGAGGCACGTCACGGAAGAGGTTTTGAAGGTTTATACAATAGGTATTTTAAAAAGTGATAAGGTGTTGTTTTAGCACTAATATCAATAAGTTTTTCAAAAGTTATAGAGAAAAGGCTCGCTGTGAAGCGAGCCTTTTTAGTATAATATCGATTACAAATCGTATTGATTTTATTTATTTTTTGCTGTATGAGAGTAACGTTTGTTCAATCCGGCAACTATTTCTTTGGTGATGTTGTAGGCGGAATCTGCATAAAGGAGATTGTCAAAACCCGTATTACTAAGTATTAAGCTATAACCGTGAGTTTTATTGTAGATTCTTAAATATGCATTGATCGAATCACGAAGTTGAAGACTGTTCTTCTGATTTTCATTGGCTAATTCGTTGCTTAATCTGTCTTGTAAAGCTTGCAAGTCTTGGGCTTTCTTTTGAAGGCGCATTTGTTCTTGTTGAACACGTTCTTGACTTGTAAATCCTCCATTTTGATATTTACGCTGGAATTCATTTGCATCATCATCCAATTCTTTTTTCTTTTGGTTAAGAGTAGCACGGATATTTTCCTCTTTTTTCATCATTAATTCATTGAGGTCATTCCAAAAATCATATTTTGTGAGTAAGGTGTCAACTTCTACATAAGCAATTTTCATGTTAGTAGTTCCACCTGCTTTTGAAATAATAGGTGCGTCTTCCGATTTATTGCTACATCCTGCCAATATAAAGATAACAGTTACTGCCAAAAATCCATTCACGAAAAATTTTAATTTTTTCATAAGTACGTATTTAGTTATTATTTTTTATTTTATCTCGTTCGTTGACTGCACAACGATTCTTTGTGCGAGCTTCAAGGTCTTGTGATTGAATGCATCCGATTCCACGTTTTTTCATGGCTTTGCTTCCACCTACATGAGTGCTAGAAAAACGTCCATGTTTTTTTAAAAGAATTTTGATTGCTAAAAAGCAAAAACTGATAGCAACAATTAACAATGTTATGACGATAGTTCCAAGCATTTATTATTAATTTTGTAAATAATTACTTGCAAAGATAGAGTTAAACGCCAAAGAGATTGATATTGATAAGTCGATTTAACCTATTTTAGCACATGAATGATATTAACAAGTAAATTTAAATAAAAATGAGTATGACTGCATTAAAACCAGAACGTGTATTTTATTTTTTTCATGAAATTTGTCAAGTCCCGCGTCCTTCAAAAAAGGAAGATAAGATAAGATCTTTTTTAATTAAGTTTGCACAGGATCATAAATTGGAATATAAAACAGATGAAGTAGGTAATGTGGTAATTAAGAAGGAAGCAACTCCTGATTTTGAAGATCGCAAGACGGTGATTTTACAGTCGCATATGGACATGGTTTGTGAGAAGAATAAGGATACTGTCCATGACTTTGAAAAAGATCCGATAGAAACTTTTGTAGATGGTGATTGGTTGCGTGCAAAAGGTACGACATTGGGTGCGGATAATGGTATCGGTGTGGCTACAGAATTGGCTATTCTGGATTCAAATGATATTGAACATGGAAAAATAGAATGTGTTTTCACTGTAGATGAAGAAACAGGACTGACCGGAGCTTTTGCCATGAAAGAAGGTTTTATGACCGGTGATATTCTATTGAATTTGGATTCGGAAGATGAAGGTGAAATGTTTATTGGTTGTGCCGGAGGTTGTCGTACTTCTGCTGCTTTTAAATATGATGAAGTTCCGGCTCCGAAAAATTACTTCTTTTTTAGAGTTGCAGTAGAAGGCCTGACAGGAGGTCATTCGGGTGACGATATAAATAAGGGACGAGCCAATGCCAATAAATTGTTGTGCCGTTTTTTGAATAAGGCTGCTGAGAAATATGATTTATATATTTGTGAAATAAAAGGTGGAAACCTTCACAATGCTATTCCTCGTGAAGCCCATGCTCTATGTGCTATTCCGATGAACGATAAGGAAAATATCCGGGTGGATTTAAATCTTTATTCGGCTGAAGTGGAAGAGGAGTTTTCTGTAACGGAACCCAATATGAGATTTGTTCTGGAATCTGAAAATCCTGAACCGAAAGTTATTGACAAAAGTGTAACAGATCGTTTTTTGAAAGCGATGCAAGGTGTGTTCAATGGCGTATATGCTATGAGTCAGGAAATAGAGGGGTTGGTAGAAACTTCTTCAAATTTGGCTGCAATTAAGATGCAATCGGGTAATATTCTTGTGGAGAGTAGTCAAAGAAGTTCTATTCTATCGGCTCGGAAAGATGTTTCTGATTGTATGAAAGCTACATTAGAATTGGCTGGGGGTAAGGTTGATGTGGGTGATGGCTATCCCGGTTGGAAGCCTAATGTACATTCCGAAATTTTGGAAATAGCTTTAAAGACTTATCGTAAATTGTTTGATAAAGAAGCAAAGGCAAAAGCGATCCATGCAGGACTGGAATGTGGATTATTTTTAGAGAAGAATCCGTCATTGGACATGATTTCATTCGGTCCTACGTTACGCGGGGTTCATTCTCCCGATGAACGTATGTTGATTCCTACAGTAGAAATGTTTTGGCGTCATTTACTGGAAGTTTTGAAAAATATACCTTCTAAATAAAATGAGAAAAAGGTTACAATTACTCTGTTGTCTTTTATTGGTAATATTGGGCATTGAGGCACAAAAGCGCTTTCGTGTGATGGAATATAATGTAGAAAATTTATTCGATTGTCAACATGATGAAGGTAAGAATGATAATGAATTTCTTCCGGAAGCACCTAAGGCCTGGACTTGGAATCGTTATAGAACGAAAGTGAACAATATTGCACAAGTTATTGTTGCCGTAGGTGAAGATGAAGTACCTGATTTGGTAGGTTTGTGTGAAGTGGAAAATGACAGCACGATGGTAGCCCTTACCCGAAAATCACCATTGAAAAATGTCGGATACAAATATGTGATGACAAATTCACCCGATCAGCGTGGAATAGATGTCTCTTTATTATATCAGCCACGAAGCTTTAAAGTCCTTTCAGTGGTTTCCAAACGTGTACCTTCGGAGCAGATAAAACGTCCTCCGACGCGTGATCAACTTCATGTAACCGGTTTGTTGCAAAATGGTGATACTCTCGATGTCTTTGTAGTACATATGCCATCACGTGCCGGCGGAAAAGAGGTTAGTGATGCCTACCGTTTGATAACTTCCAAGATCCTGAAAAGTTCGGTAGATTCTCTTTTTCAATGTCGTTCCGAAGCAAAAGTCATCATTATGGGTGATTTCAATGATTATCCTTCCGACTCTGCTTTGGTAGAAGTTCTGGGAGCTCAAGCTCCGAAAGGTAAAACAGAAAAGCATCGGTTATATAATTTGATGGATGGACGGAAAGGAACTTACCGTTACCATGGGGAGTGGGGGGTATTGGATCATATTATTGTGTCCGGAACCTTATTGCAAAAAAAGAAAAAACATCTGTATACTAGTTATAATGATGCTCGAATCATAGAGTTTCCTTTTTTATTGGAAGAAGATACCAAATACGGGGGACTTATTCCCAAACGTACTTACTGGGGCGCCAAATACAATGGAGGGTATAGTGATCATCTACCTACTTGTGTGGATTTGCATTATTAAAAATGTTATTCATGATGATAAGGTTCGCCTTTTAGAATGGTCATTGCCCTGTAGACTTGTTCTGTAAAGATGAGTCTTATCATTTGATGAGAAAAAGTCATTTTTGAAAGTGAGATTTTTTCTTGTGCCATTGCATGGATCTTAGGCGAAAATCCGTAAGGACCGCCTATAATAAATACCAGACGTTTATTTATCGTATTCAACTTTTTTTCAAACCATTGGGCAAATTCTATAGAGCGGAATTCTTTACCATGTTCATCCAATAGAATAATTGAATCACCTTGTTGCAATGTCTTTAATAATAGTTCGCCTTCTTTTTCTTTTTGTTGTTCTTCGGAAATATTTTTTGTATTTTTCAATTCCGGAATCACTTCCATCTCGAAGGGTATGTAATGTCTGATTCGCTCTATATAATTGTTGATATTTGAAACGTAAAAAGAATCTGCAGTGCGTCCTATTACTATAAGAATTATTTTCATGAACTATTTTTTGATGAATGGTTTCGCATTTGATATATGCAAAAATAGGTAAACTTTTTAGATTCTACTGCTGATTCTTTCACAAAATTATAATTGTCCGTTTCTTATCTAAGTGATTTATGTGTTATATTGATATATCTTTTTGTTAAAGTTTTAATGAATCTTGGGCCATTATTGTTCCTATTTTATTTGCAAAATGATAAAGTGTTACGTAGGTCTGCGAATTGGTATTGTCTTTTTGAGGAGTTATAACGATAAAGTTCATTGTAAATCCACTTGGATTATTGTCTATCCATGTTCCTGAATTTGCATAAATGGATTTTTGTCCTTGATAATTTTTATATGCCTTTATTTTAGCTACATGGGTGTGCCCAAAAATGATTATTCTCTTCGTTGACTTTGGATTTGAGAAGTATTGAATTACGGCCATAGTATCAGTCCCCATTGTTGAAGCGGCGGCATATTTAAAGGCATCTGCTGAAGATATAGGAACAGTAACATTATTGTGCGTACACCTTTCTTTCCATGTGTCCTGAATACCATTGTATAATTTTACTTTTATTTCTCCGCCTTGAATATCCTGATAAGGAAGTAAATCGTTTACGGAAAAAGTATCTGTAAATCCATCAATATTAGTTACGATTAGTTTTTCGTTAAAATGATTTTCTATAGGTAACATGTTTAACCACCAAGCCCAACTTTGCCAATAGCCATAAAGTAAAGCTTGACTTTCATTTCCAGCAATATTGGGGGTTACTAAAGAAAGAGCATCCGTATTTTGTGTGCAACCTTGAATT
>CAZKSK010000118.1:0-7018 GCA_964555225.1 uncultured Bacteroides sp. | reverse complement strand
ATTCTTCATTAAATCTTCTTTCACGAGTCTACTTGCCGGGAAGACTCCCTCTGCACCTAATACAGCCATATGATCGGAAGTGAAACGTCTATCTGTATATGTATTAGTTGCAGATTCCGCAGCTAGATACAATCCTTGTTTGTTTGCAGCCAAAGGTGATAATCCTTTTATAACTTTGTCCCATTGAGCATTTCTTGGTTTTCCTTCTCTTTCTCTCCATTTCTGTGCTGTTTCCAACGCAAAATGCCAATATGAAAGTTCAAAGGGAGGATTAATCGTTGAATCAGGTTTTAAAGTTTCTTGAGCAGGTATACATCCCTTTAGTATATAACGTTTTTGGGCTTTGTCATAAGTTGCAAAATCCGCCATAAATTCTGCCGTTTGGTCAATCATTTCTCCATATTGTTTAAGCAAATCCTTAGAAGGATTGCATCTATAAAGTAATTCTGCGAGATAAATGATATGAGGTTGTTGCCAAATTAAAAATGAACCGATACTGGAAGGTGATTCATCTGCGGAAGGATCTGTCATTTTCATCCATCTCACTCCTTTAAATCCTTGACGCTTGGCAATTTCTTTTGCTTTAGGATAAGCGATCTTATACCATTTTAAAGTTTTTGCCAGTAATTCGGGGTGTCCCCAAAGTGCAAATTGTGCTTCATGCCACCAGATCATTTCCAAATGAGGTTTACCAAACCAAGAATTATAAGTAAGTCCTGTTTCTTGTGGAGGAAAATTTTCTGCACATTGTATGGCTAAAAGATATTGGGAGAGGACGACTCTGCGTTCTAATTCTTTGGCTCTTGGATCTTTACATCCTGAAAAATCTACAGCAGCACCATCATTCCAATAGCGATGCCAGGATGCTAGAGCATCTGCTTCGGTTTCCAAAAAATCAGGAAGTTTAGTATTACTTTTATTTTGCAAGAATTCACAACTAAAAGAATAATCATCGGTTAATGGGGTGAGAATAAAGTGATTCTTTTTTATCATAGAGAAACGAGCATTGCCTTCCCATTGTATTTTAACGTAGTAGATTGTTTTATCAATAATTCGTTTCAGTAAAACAGAATGAGTTTCTTGATTGACAATAACAGTGGAATGTTTAGAATCAGCATTCCAGTTACAAGCATCATCAGTGTGCTTCCCGGTTGGATAGGCGAAACGGAATCCTATACTGGGACGAACTTCGGAAATAATATGTGCAGCGATAAGATCTCTGCTGGAATGACAAACGGTTTGGATTTGGGTAAGTTTTCCATTCAGATCATATCGACTGGTAATTTCACCCGTATAAAGATCAAGTTTTTGATGAATGTTCTTGAACTGTTCTTTTTTTAATGGAGCACCTTCCATTTCCAAACCTATTACACCTAAATGAAGGCGATGAGGATTGGCTCTAAGCCAATCGGATGCAGCTTTTTGTCGTCCTTCTTTGAATTCTATAGAATAAATTTCTTTATGACCATGACCAAAATTATACTCTTTTAAAGCTTCTTCTGCCTTGTAGTTTTGAGTGTTTGGAAAGCTGTGCCATCCCCATTGTGATTGTGTTCCCAAAGGAACTCCTGATTTATAAAGATCTGGAAATGTTTGTAGTCCACTAGCATCTACAGTAAAAGCAAATTTTCCATTTCCTACTGAAAGAGAAGATAGAGAGTCAAATTCTGTAACGATTGGACAATTTCGTCTTATTAGAGCTTCTCTATTAATTGAACCGGAACAACTTGTGCTTATTAGAGTTGTTATTACTAGAATTGTTAAAATAAAATTTCTCATGTTTTTCTTTTGATTATTATTTAGATGATTGTAATATTACAGGACCTAATAGTCCGCTAGGTACAGTTTTCCAATTACTATAATCTGAAGGTTGGTATTTGATGTTAACCATGTTTATTTCTTTGAATTTTCTCCATTGGATTCCTTTTCGGTCGTAATCAGCAATGCGATTTGCGGGGAGATTCGTTACCTCGATTTCGATTGTGTTCCTCCCTCTTTTTAAGTATTTTCCTACTTTAACATTGAAAGGAACAGAGAATAAAGTCCCAACTTCATTTCCATTAATCCGAACTTTGGCACTTTCACGAACGTCACCTAGTTTAAGAATCCATTCATTGCTTTTTTTAGGTATCTGTATTGTTGTTTTGTATAGGGCAGTTCCTTTGTTTATCTTGGCATCGGCAATTGGAAGTTCTGTCCATGATTGTAGCTTTTTCATAAGGAAAGAACCCTTAATTTCGGGATCACTGTCAACAAATTGTACTATCCAGTTATTGAGGTAAAGGGGCTTCCCTGTAGGCACAATATAATGCCATGGCTTATCATTAATCTCTTTTGCAGAATAAGTCCTTAATATACAACTTTCGCCCGATTGAAGTTGTAACCTGACTTCTGTTTTCTTTGTTGTTGAATTGTATCGGACTTGAGCTTTACCTGTTTCTCCGTTTAAAGGATTGAATATTTGTATACTCTTGGCATTTATGCTTAACGGTATCCAACCGTCGATGTTCTTTTTTTGTAGACATGAGATAAAGTAATGATATCCAGTATCATTTTTTCGACGAATACATTGTAGGCCGAATTGTGATTTCATGGGTTCATTGCTTGTACCGGTTGCTGCTAAAGTTTTTACGTAATCACTGCCTGTTATTATACGTCCCTTCCCAATGGGTGTAATGGAAACCTTATTAAAATCAACTTGAGGAAATTGGTCAAGGACTTGGCGAAAAATAGCTGTACGAGTCGTTTTTTCTTGAAATCCCGGCTCACTTTCCGGATAATTACCGGTGAAAATAACAGTGGCACCTTGGTTGGCTAGTTCAAACAAATGATCCAGTACATTACGTGGAATATAACGAACGGATGGTATGATGATCGCTTTATATTTTGTTCCACCAATAGTTTTTAGCATATTATCGGAACAGACTGTACTACAAATATATTTATCGGATATATAGTCAACATCGTAACCGCATGAGTTAATTGTATGAATTGTTTTAATAAATTGAGGAGCTCGTTTACCCATATCGTTGATTGCAAACTGGACTAGTCTTCCCGGAGCGTCATACCACATATCGTAGATGGGTAAATAAATCAAGAAATCATTATCAGGTTTTCCCAATTGTAGGAAAGACTGACTTCTGGTGATATATTTGAAGAAAGCCGGTGCATCTCTCCAAATTGTATTAGTCGGACTCATGTCGATAGAAGCATAGAATTTCCATCCTGGCCAAGGATCATTTTTGGGACTATAGGCACTTCCATGAAAAAAAACATGGTTGATTCCAGAAACAAAAAATAAATCTAAATCAGGTTTACATTGTGATAAAGATGTTCTGAAATGTTCAGTTAGCCAAGTGAATGTTTCTGAAGAAGTTAAAGGTTTTCCTGTAATATGTGCGGCAGAAGAAGCATATTTTAACATGCTGAGTTCAGAATCATTTTTTCTGATTAATGAATCTTTTCTAAGTCCGACGATGTTGAAATCGGATAAACCAAAACCTTCACATTCGGGGACATCAACACAAGCATATAAATCAATTAAATTACCGGGAGATCCATGTGCTTGATTCCGGGTTTTACTTCCGTGTCGATGAGCCCAGGAAGTCCATTGACTGGTGAAATTCTCAAGAAGTAAATCCGATAAAGTTTCTCTGTAATCACTTACAATGCGCCGAGTAATATCCGGACGATTTTCATCTAAAAATTCTGGTAAATAATTTTCGAGTTTGTATCCCCTTCTTTTAGCAAATTCTTCAAGTAGATTTGGTGTCCAATCCGCGTTGTATACTTCATATGAATCATTAAAAAAATTGTGGGGAATAAGGGTGTTCATGCGTGCGAAAGCACGATCGAATTTGTTAAGATAGCATTTGACGGCACTTTTTGAGAAATGATCCATAACAAAACCTTCTCCACCTGGAGCAGCTCTTTTTACTTTTTGTAAAGTTCGTCCTACAAACAATGCAATAAGATCCCATTTATCAGTACCGGGTGCACTCCAAAAAAGAGTTCCATCTTTGTCGACGCTTGAAGTAATATCTATACGCTGTTTGCCGTCCTTACTAAAAGCCATTAATTTACTAAGATAGGCAAAAGGCTGCTGCTTTTTATCTTGTACGGTTATTTTATCTTTTAAAAGCTCTCCGCCATTTAAACTATATTTTTGGACTATAAGTTTGCAGGCAGCATCGTTTATGGAAATCTCGGGTCCTCCAAAAGGCCAACCTGTACCGGTATTCATGTCAGTATACATGTTCAGTTTTCTTGTGGTCTGTTCCGTATATGACAACATATCCATCCATTTAGGGGAAAGAAATGGAATTTCATTTTTGTCATTTCCTTTTACTCCATATATGGGAGTTATTTCTACTGAACCAATGCCAGCTTTGGCATATTCATTTAAATTATAATTCAGGTTAGTACTGTCTACAGCACTACCCAACCACCACCAACGAGTTCCAGGATGGGATTCAATGTTTTCAACAGGCCATTGCGCAAAGACTGCTGAAGAAGTGATTAAAAAAGATACGATAAATAGTGTTTTTTTCATTTTGATTTTAGTTTTTACAAAGATAATTTCAAAATCAATACATAGGCAGGTTAATTATATTTTTTCATGACTTTTTATTCATTTTACGCGTGAACTTCTACAAGAAATTCTAAATTCGGTAGGCGTTAAACCTGTATTTTTTTTAAAGACAGTAAAGAAATGTTCCGAGTTTGCGTAGCCCAGATTATAGGCAATTTCTTTGATAGAAGAATTCGTTTCAGCTAACCATTCTTTTGCTTTTCGTAACTTTAACTCCTGATAATACTTAGCCGGAGCATAGCCCGTATAATCTTTGAATATCTTGCGAAACCAAGAATAGCTTGTATTTAAATCGGAAGCAAGTTTTTCTAAATTTATTTCTGAAGCAATATTTTCCTGCATCCAGATTTTTGAACGTTCTATTTTTTGCCCCCAATTATCTATTTCGTATATTTTGTTTTTTGTAATAGACAAAAGTAGACCAATGAGATGGAATGTGATTCCCGCTAATTGTTGTTGGACAGCTGTTTTATCAGCTTTGGCTACTTCAATAGCTTTGGCATAAAGTGTTACGACTTCTTCATTGAGGCCTATATCTATAACTTGGTTTCCTGTTTTAAAGAAATTATTTTTTACAAGTTTATCGGCTATTTCACCATTAAATCCGATGAAATATTCTTTCCATCCGATTTTGCTTAACGGACAGTAAGTGTGCCATACACCAGGTTGTAAAAATAAAATCATACCGGAATGTATTTCTATAGGTCTTTCATTTTTGTTGCAGAAAGTACCTTGACCATGAGTAATATATACTAATTGATATTCATGAAGAACACGGCCTTCCTGTGCACTGAAAAAGTAGCCTAAAGGGTGGTTGTGTGGAGGGTATGGAGCACCTGCTTTGATGTCTTGGGATCCTACCGTGTTAACATAAAGCCCGAACATCGAATCTTTTTCATTGATGATAAGATATTTAGAAACACTATTCTCGTTATGTTCCATCAATTTAATTTATTAGGGTTATGTGACAAAAATAACAAATAATAAAAAGATAACCAACTTTCTTTTTGAAAACTTTTGTTTTATCTTTGTGACGAAAATATGAAAATATAAATATAATGAAGTATCCATATATCTGGTGTAAGAGAATCCGGCATAGATGTGGATTTGGAGTTCAATCTCCATCTGATTTTTATTTGATAACGCAGGTGATTTATGAGCATTTACCTTTTTATTCATATAGTTCTATTCATGAATTACACAAGAATCGGTTGTTAAAGTCAAAATTACAATGTAAAGAAAAAATAGACCGCTTATTATTTCGTCTTGTGAATTTTTATCAGCCAAAGAGCGTTGTGGCTTTTGAAGCAAATCCTAGTTGCAGTACTTTTGCTATAGCTTGTGCAAATAGAAAGGCGAAGGTTTTTTCTTTTTCTGGGGTTTTGGATACAGATGAAGAACAAAAATTGAAATATAATTTTTTACCTGATAATGTATCTTTTTGCAATAGAAAAACTGATATAAGTATTACTTTGCCGAAGATAGATTTTCTGTTTGTAGAAAGTTCGGATGATTTTTCTTTAGTATTTGAAAATTTTTATTTTTCTTTGTCAGATAATGCAGTGTGCGTATTCAATGGTATTTATGCGACATCAGAGAGAAAAAAGAAATGGAAAAAAATTGTTGCGGATCATAGAGCTACAATTACATTTGATTTATATGAAGTAGGAATAGTCCTTTTTAGAGAAGATAGAATAAAGCAGAATTATATTGTCAGTTTTTAATCGAATAAGATATGGAAAAGAAATTTAGTATATATACACGTACCGGGGACTGTGGAATGACAAGTTTAGTCGGAGGCATCAGAGTGAGCAAGAGGGATCTTCGTTTAGAAGCTTATGGAACGGTGGATGAACTAAATTCTCATTTAGGATTGTTATTGACCTATTTAGAAGACAAAAATAAAGATCAAGTTTTCGCTATTCAGAATAAATTGTTTTCAGTCGCTTCTTATTTGGCTACAGATCAGTCTAAGGTTATATTGAGAAAGCAAAGTATTCTTACCGAAACTGATTCGAAAGAGTTGGAAGTAGCAATTGATAAATTACAGGAACAACTGCCGTCTTTAGAACATTTTATATTGCCTGGTGGATGTCAGGCTTCGGCACAATGCCATATTTGTCGTACCGTATGTCGTAGGGCGGAAAGAAGAATCATTGCATTAACAGAAGAAATAGAGATAGATCCAAATCTATTGAAATACATAAACAGATTATCGGATTATTTATTTGTTTTAGCTAGGAAATTAAACTTTTTATATAATGTTGAAGAAATTTATTGGCAAAGAAGTTGCAAATGAAAAAAAATAATATACTTTTGCGCATCAATTTATTATTAGTAAAATTTTAAGTATCGAAACTATGTATTGGACTTTAGAATTAGCATCAAAATTGGAAGATGCACCATGGCCGGCAACCAAAGATGAGT
>CAZKSK010000117.1:0-7020 GCA_964555225.1 uncultured Bacteroides sp. | reverse complement strand
CGCTGCACCTTCCAGCTATGAAGAAATAAGAAACGCATTGCTTGATTTCAAAAAAAGTGGTAAATTTATCATATCCTATGGTGATACATATACGCAAGGAACATATTACTTAAGTAGCATAGCTGATAGAGTTTTCTTAAATCCTCAAGGTGTAATATCCTGGTACGGATTAGCATCCGAACCTGTTTTTTATAAAGACCTTCTTAGCAAGTTAGGAATAGAAATCCAAGTATTTAGAGTAGGCACATATAAATCGGCAGTGGAACCGTTTATTGCTACTGAAATGAGTCCGGCGAATCGTGAGCAAGTAACATCATTCTTAGGTTCTATTTGGGATCAAATGTTGACAGATGTATCTGCTTCACGTAAGATATCAAAAGAAGCCCTAAATACTTGTGCGGATAGTATGGTAATGTTACGTCCTTCCACGGATTGCATAAAATACAAACTAGCTGATGAACTAGCTTACAAAAATGGGGTAAAAAACTATTTGAAAAAGAAAGTAGGCATTAAAGAAGATGAAAAACTGAATATGGTTGATGTAGTGGATATGGCAAGTGTTAACAAGGATAAACCGAAAGATAAAAGTGGAAACATTATTGCTGTATATTATGCTTATGGAGAAATAGATAATGGGAGTTCCATAACAGGAGACGAAGGAATCAATTCTGAAAAGGTAATTCGTGATTTGCGTGCTCTGAATGAAGACGAGGATGTAAAAGCTGTTGTTTTCAGAGTAAATTCCCCAGGGGGAAGTGCATATGGATCTGAACAGATTTGTCACGAAATTGAAGCTTTAAGTAAAAAGAAACCGGTAATTGTTTCTATGGGAGATTATGCAGCTTCCGGAGGTTATTATATTTCCAGTGCAGCTAATTATATTATTGCACAACCAACAACGCTGACAGGTTCCATCGGTATTTTCGGACTCTTTCCTAATGCAAAAGGCTTGTTAACAGATAAACTTGGACTTCATTTTGACGTAGTCAAGACTAATAAATTCTCCGATTTCGGAAGTATTTCAAGGGCTATGAATAATGATGAAAAAGCCCTGCTTCAAGCCTATATTAATAGAGGATATGATACTTTTGTAACTCGTTGCTCGCAAGGACGTAAAATCAGCAAAGATTCTATTAATGCTATTGGGCAAGGACGAGTATGGACCGGTATTCAAGCCAAAAAATTAGGTTTGGTAGATGATTTGGGTGGAATAGACAAAGCTATTTCCATTGCTTCGCAAAAAGCTAAAATCAAAAATTATACTTTATGCAGCTATCCCGAAAAAGAAAATATGTTAATAAGTCTATTCGAAAAAATTAGAGGAGACTATATGAGTGATGGTTTGAAAGCTAATTTCGGAGAATACTATGACTATTTCAAGGGGCTCAATTTATTGACCAATTTAAAACATGTAGATCGTATTCAAGCAAGAATACCGTTTGAATTAAATCTGAACTATTAGAAAATGGAAGGTGATTTTATCAAAATATATAAATTCTTGCTTCCTTTTTCATTTCTGTACGGTTTAGGAGTAGAAATTCGCAATAGAATGTATGATTGTGGGCTGTTATCATCACGTAGTTTTGATGTACCAGTCATATCTATTGGAAATCTGACTGTTGGTGGAAGTGGAAAAACTCCTCATATAGAATATTTGATAAAATTACTTCAAGACAATTTTAAAGTTGCTGTTCTTAGTCGCGGATACAAAAGAAAATCAAAAGGATACTTTCTGGCAAACGAGCATACACCTATAGAAGAGATAGGTGACGAGCCCTATCAAATCAAACAAAAATTTCCAGAAGTATATATGGCGGTAGATAAAAATCGTTGTAATGCAATCAAACATTTATGCAATGATAAAATTACAGCTGATACAGAAGTGGTATTGTTGGATGATGCGTATCAATATCGTCATATAAATCCCGGCATTAACATTTTATTAGTGGACTATCACAGAATGATATGTTATGACAGACTTTTACCCGCAGGAAGATTGCGAGAACCGCTCAAGGAAAAGGCAAGAGCCAATATTATTATTATAACAAAATGCCCGCATGATATTAAACCTATGGATTACCGAGTCGTTACAAAAATTATGAATCCTTACCCTTTTCAACATCTCTATTTCTCTACACTGAAATATGGAGATTTGATTCCGCTCTCGGACAATCTACCAAAACGTTCATTGGAAAGTCTGAAAAAAGAAAAGCATATTTTGCTAGTAACCGGTATAGCTTCACCAAAACAAATTATTCTCGACTTAAAAAAATATACTTCAAATATTCATCCGATGAATTTTGGTGACCATCATTATTTTTCAGAAAAAGATATGGAGCAAATCAGTACCCAATTCCGTCAACTATCCGGAGATCAGAAAATTATTTTAATAACGGAAAAAGATGCAGCTCGTTTGTCTTCAAGACAGTCGTGGAACGAAGACTTGAAAAATCACATTTATATTCTTCCGGTAGAAATTAAATTTCTTTTAAATAAAGAAAATATGTTTAACCAACACGTTATAAGTTATGTTAGAAAAAATTCAAGAAACAGCATTCTGGCTAAAGGCAAGAATGCACACAAGTCCTGAAACTGCCATTATTCTAGGAACTGGATTAGGCAGCCTGGCTACAGAAATAACAGAAAGATACGATTTCAATTATAAAGACATTCCCAATTTTCCTCTTTCAACAGTTGAAGGACATAGTGGCAAACTGATTTTCGGAAAATTAGGAAATAAAGATATTGTAGCCATGCAAGGTCGGTTCCATTTCTATGAAGGTTATGATATGAAAGCTGTTACTTTTCCTGTTCGCGTTATGCGTGAATTAGGTATTAAAACTCTGTTCGTTTCAAACGCAGCAGGGGGAATGAATCCGGATTTTATCATCGGAGATCTGATGATCATCAAAGATCATATTAATCTCTTTCCGGAGCATCCTCTTCGTGGAAGGAATATCGAATACGGGCCACGATTTCCGGATATGGGTGAAGCATATGACAAAAAGCTCATTGCCGAAGCTAAACAAATTGCTAAAGAAAAAAATATTCGGATAGTGGAAGGTGTATATCTCGGTACACAAGGACCGACTTTCGAAACACCATCGGAATACAAAATGTTCCATATACTTGGAGCTGATGCCGTAGGCATGTCTACAGTACCGGAAGTTATTGTAGCAAGACATTGCGGAATCAGAGTCTTTGGAATTTCTGTTATTACAGACTTGGGTATTGAAGGTAAAATAGTAGAAGTATCTCATGAAGAAGTACAAAAAGCTGCTGACGAAGCCCAACCGAAAATGACAGACATCATGCGTGAAATGATTAATAGAGCTTAGTCAATGCAAGAAGGGAAAAAAACAGAAATAGCAACACTCGGAGAATTTGGTCTCATCCGCCATTTAACCGAAGGGATCGAATTGAAAAACGATTCTACAAAATATGGCATTGGCGATGATGCCGCCGTTTTGGAATACGCAGATAAGGAAGTATTAGTCACTACGGATTTATTAATGGAAGGAGTCCACTTTGATCTTACCTATACGCCTTTAAAACATTTAGGATACAAATCTGCCATGGTCAATATCTCTGATATTTATGCCATGAATGGTATTCCCCGACAAATAACAGTTTCACTTGCCATCTCGAAACGATTCTGTATCGAAGATATGGACGAATTGTATGCCGGTATTCGCCTCGCATGTGATGCACACCATGTTGATATTGTCGGAGGCGATACGACCTCCTCCTATACCGGACTGGCAATCAGCATTACTTGTATAGGTGAAGCTCGCAAAGAAGATATCGTTTATAGAAACGGAGCCAAAGACACCGATCTTATTTGTGTAAGTGGTGATTTAGGAGCCGCTTATATGGGACTTCAACTATTGGAAAGAGAAAAGACAGTCTTTGAGGGACAAAAAGAACAAAAAGATATCCAACCCGATTTTGCAGGCAAAGAATATATTCTGGAACGTCAGTTGAAACCAGAAGCACGCGGAGACATCATTCGTAAGCTAAAAGAAGCTGGAATCAAACCAACAGCGATGATGGATATTTCCGACGGGTTATCCTCCGAATTGATGCATATCTGCAGTCAAAGTCATGCAGGATGCCGCATTTATCAGGAACGACTTCCTTTGGATTATCAAACAGCAGTTATGGCTGAAGAGCTTAATCTCGATGTATATACTTGTGTGCTCAATGGTGGTGAAGATTATGAACTATTATTTACTATACCTCTCACTGAACATGACAAAATTGAGAAAATAGAAGGTATCAAACTTATCGGTCATATCACTAAGCCGGAACTAGGTTGTGCCATTGTTGCAAGCGACGGACAAGAATTTGAATTGCAAGCACAAGGTTGGAATCCTCTGAAAGAAAAGAAATAAAATAAATCCTTATATATAACGCTGATAGTAAGCTTTTTGCTTTTTTATCAGCGTTTTTGCCTTATAAAAAGTTGTATATGTAAAATAAAGTTTCTACCTTTGTCCCCGCAAAACAAAAAGGTGCCTTAGCTCAGGTGGTAGAGCATCGGACTGAAAATCCGTGTGTCCTTGGTTCAACTCCAAGAGGCACCACAATAATCCTGATAATTAATAATTATTGGGATTTATTATATAAATCCAAAAGCAATTCACTAATTCTGGATCATACCGAAATCCTGAGAAAAATAAAATTTAAACATAAAAATGTCCATAACACTTTTTATTTTTCAAACAATAACGATCTCTTTAGGGAGACTTTTAGTTGATTAAACAAAATAATCCTTAACTTTGCCCAATCTAATCAAAAAACACTTCCTATGAAAAAACTTTCAATCATTTTTTCTTTACTGTTATCCACAAGTATCATATACGCTGATGGATACAAATCATGGCAACACATCCATGAAACTCCTTTATCGGACCTTAAGCAATCATTCGTGAACATTCCCGCTGATTTTGCCAACCATGTCATTTGGGGATGGGAAGGCAATATGGACAAGAAAACCATCTGTGCAGATCTTGATACGATTCAAAAAAAAGGATTTCGTGCCGTTATCATCGAAGCCGGTTATAAACTTCCTTTCAAATATCTATCCGACGGTTGGTTCAAAGCTGTGCGTACAGCCGTTCTTGAAGCTAAAAAAAGAAAGATGAAAGTCTGGATCATCGATGAAGGCAAATATCCGAGTGGTTTTGCCGGAGGAAAATTCTCACAAGAACGTCCCGACCTGCGCATGCAAGCTCTTGTACAATGTGGAAAAATTACAGTAACAAAAGGTGAGATCCTACAAAATAAAGAAGTACCTGTTGGCACTCTAAGTGCTGTTGCTGTCAGCCATTCGGGAGAAGCAAATAGAACCGTTTTGGTAAAAGACGGAAAATTTGATTTTAATGCCGGTTTGGATGATTGGGACATATTATTTATGAAAAGCGATTACAGAACTTCACAAACGCGGTGCGTCAATAATCCTACAGGAGGAAAAGATGAAAACAACTCGTTATGCGACTATTTAAATCCTACCGCGGTAAAGCAATTCATTGATTGGACTCACGTGCAATATAAAAAATATCTGGGAAAAGAATTCGGAACTACAATGCTTGGATTCCGAGGAGACGAACCGGATTTTGGCCGTCTGCCTTGGACGCCAACTATTATCGAGACTTTTAAGGCACAAAAAGGATATGACCCGACTCCTTACCTGGCATCATTCCTCACGCCTACACTTACTTGGAAAGAACAACGGGTAAAAGCCGACTATTGGGATGTCTGGTCCAATCTATTTGCTAAAAACTTTTTTCAACAACAAGCCGATTGGTGCGATACCAACGGGGTTGGTCACATTACTCATCTCAATCACGATGATGAAATGCCCGGATGTATTAAATCGGAAGGGGATTTTTTCCGAGACTTAAGTAAAGTACAAGTACCTGGTATTGATGCTATCTGGAACCAGATTTGGCCGGGTAAAGAAAATGATTACCCCAAACAACCGTCATCTATAGCCCATGTCTACGGTAAACCACGCGTTTTTAGTGAAAGCTTTGCCGCATATTATACTTCGCCATCCATTCCGGAAGCTAAATTTGTTGTCGACTACCAAATAGCACGAGGCATTAATTTCTTCGAATTCATGTTTTGGGCAAGTAAATCGAAACAAAAAACCTGGATGAGTGATCCGAATATGAAAAGTCTGAATGACTATACCAATCGTACCACTTACTTACTGACTCAAGGAAAACCGGGAGCCAGAATTGCCTTATATTATCCTATTGCTACACTGTGGCAAGGAAATAACCAGGCTTATAAAGATATAGTAACCATTTCACATCAACTGTTGCAACATCAACGTGATTTCGACTATCTCAATGAAGATGCTTTCAAAGATGCTATAAAAGTAGGTCCGGGTTATTTTGAAAACAAAAGCGGACAGCGCTACTATACTCTTATAATACCTTCTACGGATATTATCTCCTCATCTGCATGGAAAATTATTAACGAATTCTATTCAAGAGGAGGAAAAGTTTTATTCTGGGGAAGAAAACCAAGTAATTTAATAAATAAAACGTTCACCAGACCTATTGCTATTAATGACTTGACAGAAGCATCTTATGAACCTACAACAGAATGGACTCCCCAAGTAGAAAATGCTCTACCGCAACCAGAATTGAAAATTATATCAGACAAAAATGATTCCATCAGATATATTCATCGAGTATTACCTGACGGGGATTTATATTTTCTTTTTAATGAAAGCAAAAAACCGACAAACATTACAGTCGATTTTGATAATATAGGCCTCGCCCGAGAATGGAACACAGCAAAAGGAACTATCCGGAATCTCAATGCCACTTACAATAACAATCATACTCGTTTGGATATTAATTTAGAAGGTTGGGAAACCAAACTGATTTCCATAGAAAAAAACGATAAAAACTATAATGTAAAAGATTATGGAGTAAATGGCGATGGAAATAAAGAAACAGAAAAAATACAAAAAGTCATAAATACAGTTGTTAATCAAGGTGG
>CAZKSK010000116.1:0-7143 GCA_964555225.1 uncultured Bacteroides sp. | reverse complement strand
CTGCTGGAAAATGGGGTATTGTTCATTCTGATTGTCTTCTTGGGTATGACGGCTTATTACATTGTGAAGCAGAATCATCGATTAAAGATAGCACGGAAACGAACTCTTGAGATGAACAAATCTTTAGAGGATGCGAACGGACAGTTGAATAGTGCAATAGATTCTTTGCAGCTTTTGAATAAGGAACTCTCGGAGAGTAACTGCATTAAAGATGAGTACATCGTGCAATATCTGAATTTGTCTTCTTCGTATATAGATAAGATGGAAGAGTACCGGCATTCTTTAATCAAAATGTGTAATGAGAGAAAAATGGATGATTTATTAAAGACCTTGCGATCTACTACGTTTGTGGAAAACCAGTTGAGAGTGTTTTATTCTAATTTTGATCGCTCGTTTCTGAAGATATTTCCGACTTTCATCGATAACTTCAACAAGAGGCTTCTCCCTGAAGAAAAACTGGAATTGAAGGCCGATGGACAAATGCCTACTGAAATGAGAATCTTTGCATTGATACGGTTGGGTATAGTCGACAGTAATTGTCTGGCACAGATATTACGTTGTTCCGTACAGACGGTTTATAATTATCGCAGTAAAATACGTACAAAATTAATTAATCGCGAAGAAGATTTTGAACAGCAGATTAAATCTATAGGGTCTATCGTATTTTGATTTTTCAATTATCTTTTTTGTATTTCTTTTACTAAAACACACTTTTAAGTATTTTTTAAATCATTCATAATTAAGCTATTAATATCTTATCCGGTTTACTATTTATTTACCGCATATTTTATTTGCTCCGGCTTCTGGTTAAATTTGTCATATAAAAGTTTAACCATGTCGCAGGGACGTTGCATGAACGTACGATGCGATTAATTACCTAATATTATGCGAATAAATAATTTCTTTTCATGGAAAAGCTGGGTGATGATCTTGGCTTTATGTTCCGCAGGAATACCAAGTATGGCATCTCAGAAAGGCCCCGGATGGCTCGAAAAAGCAATCTTTTATCAAATTTATCCATCTTCTTATATGGACAGTGACGGTAATGGCATCGGTGATTTACCGGGCATTACATCCAAATTGGATTATATCAAGTCGATTGGCGTGAATGCGCTCTGGCTTAATCCTGTTTTCGAATCGGGATGGTTTGATGGAGGTTATGACGTTATCGACTTTTATAAGGTAGACCCGCGTTTCGGTACAAATACCGATATGGTGACTTTGTTAAAGGAAGCTCATAAGCGGGGTATAAAAGTGTGTCTTGATTTGGTGGCCGGCCATACGAGTGACAAATGTCTGTGGTTTAAAGAGTCGGCACAGGCGGATGCAAACTTACAGCATAGTGATTATTATATTTGGACAAACAATATTCCGGAGAAGGAAAAAAAATTGATTGCTGAACGCAAAGCCAGTCCTAATCCGCAGTCCAATACGATTGGCAGGTACGTGGAAGCAAACGCTCCGCGTGCAAAGTATTACGAGAAGAATTTTTTCGAATGTCAGCCGGCTTTGAATTATGGCTTTGCCCATCCTGATCCTGAACATCCGTGGGAACAGTCGGTCACGGCACCGGGTCCGCAAGCTATGCGTCGTGAACTCAGAAATATCATGACTTTCTGGATGGAGAAGGGGGTAGACGGTTTCCGGGTTGACATGGCTTCGAGTTTGGTGAAAAATGATCCGGACAAAAAAGAAACTACCCGATTATGGAACGAAATGCGTGCCTGGATGAACAAACAGTTCCCCGAATGTGTGCTGATCTCGGAATGGAGTAATCCGAAACAGGCTATTCCTGCCGGGTTTCATATCGATTTCATGATCCATTTCGGCATACCGGGATATCCGTCTCTTTTCTTTGCCAAAGATACACCATGGGGAATGCAGGAGACCTCATATGATCATTGCTACTTCGACAAGGCGGGCAAGGGCTCGCTCAAGCAGTTTATAGAGAATTATGAAGATGCTTATCAGGCTACTAAGAATTTGGGCTATATTGCATTGCCTACGGCCAATCATGACTATCAGCGTCCTAATGTGGGACGGAGAAATACGTTCGATCAGTTGAAAGTGGCTATGACCTTCTTCTTTACCATGCCGGGCGTTCCCTTTTTGTATTATGGCGATGAAGTGGGGATGAAGTACCAGATGAATTTGCCCGGTAAGGAGGGCAGTAACGAACGTGCCGGTACGCGCACTCCGATGCAGTGGAGTGATGATGCGGATGCAGGCTTTTCCACTTGTACTCCTGATAAATTGTATCTGCCTGTGGACACCGAAAACGGAAAACTCACGGTTGCGGCACAGGAAAAAGATCCTTCTTCCTTATTGAATTATGTACGTGCACTGATTAGCTTGAGACAGTCATCGAAGGCTTTGGGCAATGATGGCGACTGGCAGTTGGTAAGTGACGTGAACAAGCCTTATCCGATGGTTTATAAACGGAGTGCCGAAGGTGAAACGTTTATTGTAGCTCTAAATCCGTCGGACAAAGCCGTATCTGTCTATTTCCCCACACTTGGCGGCAAAACGGCGGAATTGATGATTGGAAACAAAAAACAAGGAAAGTATAAATCGGGAAAGGTCTCCGACAAAATAGAATTGAAAGGAGTTTCGGCTCTTATCTTTAAGATAAAATAAACCTTTTGTTAACTTTATTATTAATTAAAATTTAAAAATGATGACACAGAAAAGTTTCAGGCTGAGAATGTTGTTTCTTTTGACAATGTTCTTGCTATCAATGAATGTTCTTGCTCAGCAAATTACCGTAAAAGGGAAAGTAAAGGATAGTTCCGGCGAAGGTATCATTGGTGCTAACGTATTGGTTAAGGGAACGTCCAATGGAACGATTACCGATATGGATGGTAATTTTGTTGTGACGAATGTTAGTCCGAAAGCAACGCTGGTGATTTCGTTCATAGGATATACGACGCGTGAATTGCCTGTGAATGGAAAAAATGTGATGAGTGTGGTGCTGACCGAAGATACGCAGACGTTGAATGAAGTCATGGTTGTAGGTTATGCTACCGGTAGCAAACGTACCATCTCCGGCGCCGTGGAGCGTGTAAAGAAAGAGGATATGAACCTGGGAGTAGTGACCAGTCCGCTGGATGCCTTGAAAGGCAAAGTGGCCGGTTTGGTTATCAGTCAGTCGGGCGGAGATCCTATGGGTACGACGAATGTGCGCATACGCGGAACTTCTTCTTTATCAGGAGGCAATGAACCTTTGGTTATTATCGACGGCGTCTTCGGGGATATGACGATGCTCAATTCCATTTCACCGAGTGATATTGAGTCGGTCACTGTATTGAAAGATGCTTCCGAAACAGCCCAGTATGGTTCGCGCGGTGCGGCAGGAGTCGTTGTGGTGACTACATCAAAAGGAAAGGCCGGTTTTGCACAAGTGGATTATAACGGACAAGTCGGTTTCAATTCGGTATTTAAAAATATCAAGATGCTATCGGCAACCGATTATCGCTCTACCGCTGATAAATTGGGGCTTACTTATACTGACTTAGGAGGGAATACCAATTGGCTGGATGCTATTGAACGTGGAACGGGATTGACTCAGAGTCATAATTTATCATTTACTTCAGGTAGTGAATTGTCCAACATGAGAGCGTCTTTGGGCGTTATCCAGCGTGATGGAGCTTTGAAAAACTCGGATATGATAAACTATACGGCCAAACTGGATGCTATGCAATATGCTTTTAATAAGAAGCTGAAACTCGAGATCGGGATGTTCGCATCGGAACGTGACGGTAACATTCAGTATGATATGCAGAAGATGTTTTACTCTGCAGCGGCTTATAACCCGACGTATCCTACAGTGAAGAACAGTGACGGAGTATGGGATGAGGATTTATTGGCCAATGAAATTTACAACCCGTTGGGTCAATTGGAAATTACCAATAAATACGGGGTGACTTCGGTCAATACCCATGCCAGAGCAACATGGCAGATCCTTCCGGGATTAAAGCTTATGGCATTCGGGTCCTATACATACTTCACGGAAGAGAATAAACGCTATATACCGAATGATATTCGTCAGGGTGAACTGAATGGCAATGGCTGGGCTTATATTTCCAATACCAATCGGAAAGACTTGATGGGAAATATCCAGCTGAATTATTCGAAAGATTTCGGCAAGCACCATATCGATGCCTTGGCATTGATGGAAGGGCAGTCTTATAAAACTTTCAAGTATACCGAGCAGACAAAAGGATATGAGAGCAATTATTTCAAGTATAACAATTTAGAAGCCGGTGCCAATGTGGCATGGGGAGATAATACTTCTTACGCTTCCAGCTATAAATTGTCGTCTTATATGGCTCGTGTAAACTATATGTTTGCCGACAGATATATCGTAACGGCTAACTTCCGTACGGACGGTTCTTCAAAGTTGGGTAACGGGAATAAATGGGGCGTATTTCCTTCGTCTTCCGTTGCTTGGGTTATGAGTGAGGAACCTTTTATGAAAGCCATTTCTGCTGTTAATAATTTGAAGATAAGGGCAGGATATGGTGTGACCGGTAATCAGGATGCCATAGATCCGTATAATTCATTGGAATTAATGGAACCTAACGGTACCACTTTGGTCGATGGAACCACGACCACCACATTTGCAGTGACATCCAACAGCAATCCTGATTTACGCTGGGAAAAGAAATATACGTTTGATGTCGGGTTGGACTTGTCCATGTTTAAGAATCGTTTTAATATGACTTTAGACTATTATTCGTCCAGAACAAAGGATCTGTTATATACATATACCGTTGCTGTACCTCCGTTCACCTATACTTCCTTATTGGCCAATATCGGTGAGATGACCAATCATGGTTTCGAAATATCCATGAACGGTGATGTTGTGAAAACGAGAGACTTTTCGTTCAACGCCGGGGTGAATGTTTCTTTCCAAAAGAACAAACTGGTTTCCTTGCACGGTACGTACAAAGGACAAGAGCTCACGACGAGCGAACACATTGCGGTTGCTAACATCAATGCCGCCGGACTGACACAAAATACCGGCGTCACTTATTTGATCGAAGGGCAGCCGGTGGGAGTATTTTATTTGCCTCATTGCACCGGAATAGATGAAAACGGACAATATATCATTCAGGACTTGGATGGAAACGGTACTATCGATACGGGTGACAGCGGTGACCGTAAGGTATGCGGACAGGCTATTCCGAAAGCTTATATGAGTTGTGATTTCACATTTAAATATAAGAATTGGGATTTGACCACACAATTCAATGGTGCTTTCGGACATAAGATATACGATGGAACGTCCATGACGTATAGCAACATGAATAACTTCCCGACTTACAATGTATTGGCCAGTGCTCCTTCACGTAATAACGGAAAAGGTATTTATGATATTCAGATTTCCGATTACTGGTTAAAGAAGGGAGATTATGTGAACTTTGAATATGCTTCTCTGGGATATTCTTTCAATGAAAAACAATTGAAAAAAACAGGATTCTTGAAGAATTTACATCTGGCACTTTCGGTAAATAACATTTGTACTATAACCGGATATAAAGGATTGACTCCTATGATAAATTCGGCAAGTCTGACACGTCAGTCCGAAGGAACAACGACGTATGGCACACTGGGTGTAGATGATAAACGGATCTATCCGCTTGTACGTACATTCTCCTTCTCTGCATCGGTTAAGTTTTAATGATTTAAAGAATTTAAAAGATACGTTTTATGAAAAAAATATTAATTGGCTTTACTCTGGCGGCTACGTGCCTGCTGACAGCCTGCTCTCTGGACGAAAATCCTGAAAGTAAATTTAGTGAAGGAGAGGCTTACAAGAGTTCTACCCTGATTTATGTCAATACCGTGGCAAGTATTTATTCTTCGATAGGCAACGGGCTTTATGGTGGAACAGACTGCGTACATACGTTACAAGAGTTCACTTCGGATGCTACAATGCTTCCCGGACGTCAAGGCGACTGGGTGGACGGCGGTAAATGGCAAAATATGTTTTTGCATAACTTTGCGTCATCCGTCGATACGTATGCCTCGGTTTGGAACCATTTGTATCAAATTATAGGATTGTGTAATACCTCTATTGATAAATTGACGGAATTCGAATCGACGAATGCCGATGCCGAAAGTTATATTTATGAACTTCGGGCCTTACGGGCTATCTATTATTATTATGCAATGGATTTGTTTGCACAGGTTCCTATTGTGACTTCTTCGTCTTTATCCATTTCGGATGTTTCGCAATCGAATCGTTCGGAAGTATTTAAATTTGTGACAGATGAATTGGAAGCTTGTCTGCCGCATCTGTCCGAAGAAAAATCACAGAACAGCGGATCATATTATGGACGGGTAACCAAAGCGGTAGCGTATATGTGTATGGCCAAATGTGCACTGAATGCCCCTGTATATACGGTTGATGATACTTCTGTTACCAGTTATCAGGCATTTGTGGGAGATGACCTGTCAGGCGATTGTCTGGCCAGTGAAACTTTGGGAGCTCAGGTTTCTGCTTCCGGAAAGAATATTTCCATTACAGTAGACGGTACGGCACGTGATGCATGGAACACCGTTATTTATTGTGTAAATCAGATTAAGGCATTGGGTTATGAATTACAAGGTAGCTATGCGGATAATTTTATTGTAGCCAATCAAAATTCCGTAGAGAACATTTTTACTCGTCCGAATGATGATTCCACATATAAAATATGGGATTGTAACTTAATGCGTTCCATACATTATAATCATGCAGGTGCAATGGGTTATTCCGGATGGAACGGAGCTTGTTCGAGCGTTCGGCAGATGAAAATATTGCATTATGGAGAAGCAGACCAGGATCCCCGTCTTGCCATCAATTTCTATACCGGTACCGATTATACGGCCGATACCAACGGTGAGTTAGTGAATGACGGAGCAACATCACAGAACCTTTCATACGAACCTTTAAAGGCTGTAGTCGATTTTACTTCCGGATCGGATGCGCACGATGTGAAATGTGCCGGAGCCCGTTTCAAGAAATATGAATATGATGCCTCCAGTACAATTCAGGGAGATATGAATAATGATATGGTCATATGGAGATATGGAGATGCTTTGCTCATGAAGGCGGAAGCGGAATATCGTTCGGGAGATAAGGGCGATGCACTGACA
>CAZKSK010000115.1:0-7163 GCA_964555225.1 uncultured Bacteroides sp. | reverse complement strand
ATTGCTACGCCCACGACTGGTCTAAAGAAAAAAGAGTTTAAAGCTAAAATCAAGGAAATGCTTGCTTTGCAATTAGTAAGCGACAGTAATTATAAGTTTTTGATCGATGTACGCGATTATATGACTAAAAAAATCGGTAAGTTAGAGTTCCCTGATGCTTTATTGAAACGAATTATGATCCTAAATAATAAAGAAAAGGGAGAAGCTTTTGTTAATGAAAACTATGACAAGAGTATTGAAGAACTGACATGGAGTCTGATTAAGGATAAATTGGTGGCAGAAAATGACATCAAGATTGAACAATCTGATGTTGTTGAAGTCGCTAAAAATGTTACGAAGGCTCAATTCGCTCAGTATGGGATGATGAATCCGCCTGAAGAATTAGTTAATAAATATGCGGAAGATATGTTGAAGAAAGAAGGTCAGGCAGATAGTTTGGTTAATAGAGCTGTGGAAGTTAAACTGGCTGAAGCTTTAAAGGCAAAAGCTACTTTGAAAAGTAAAGATATTTCTTTGGAAGATTTTAATAAATTGTTTGAAAAATAAGGTTTAATGCTAAATCTTCCTAAAAGGAGGGGTTTTGGTAAATAATTTGTATATTTGTATACAATGAGGATAGACCAAAGCCTCTCTTTTTTAACAAACTAATATAGATAATCATGGATGATTTTAGAAAGTATGCCACCAAGCATTTAGGTATGAGCAGTATGGTGTTGGATGATGTTATAAAGTCTCAGAACGGTTACTTGAATCCTTATATATTGGAAGAGCGTCAATTGAATGTTACTCAACTGGACGTATTCTCTCGATTGATGATGGATCGTATCATTTTTCTGGGAACTCAAATAGATGATTATGCAGCCAATACATTACAAGCTCAGTTGTTATATTTGGATTCTGTAGATTCAGGGAAAGATATTTCTATTTATATCAATTCTCCCGGTGGCTCGGTTTATGCAGGTCTCGGTATTTATGATACTATGCAGTTTATTAACAGTGATGTGGCTACTATATGTACGGGAATGGCTGCTTCAATGGCTTCTGTTTTATTGGTAGCAGGGAAAGAAGGAAAACGCTCAGCTCTAACTCATTCACGCGTGATGATTCACCAACCTTTAGGCGGAGCTCAAGGCCAGGCATCAGATATAGAAATTACGGCTCGTGAAATACAAAAAATAAAGAAAGAATTGTATACCATTATTGCAGACCACTCTCATACAGACTATGAAAAAGTTTGGAATGATTCCGACAGAGACTATTGGATGACTGCAAATGAGGCAAAAGAATACGGTATGGTAGATCAGGTTCTATCAAACAAAAAATAAAGATGGCGAAAAGTAAAAGCAATAATAAATGTAGTTTTTGTGGCAGGTCGGAAGATGAAGTAAGCCTTTTGATAACAGGTTTTAATGGCTTTATATGTAATGAATGTGTAGATCAGGCTTATACATTGACTCATGAATCTCTTAAGGCCAAAGGTAAGGGCAATTCGTTGAATTTTGATGAGTTACCGAAGCCAACTGAAATTAAGACTTTTTTGGATCAATATGTGATAGGGCAGGACAATGCAAAAAAAATATTGTCTGTTTCCGTATATAATCATTATAAGAGACTTTTGCAAAAAGATGCCGGAGATGATGTGGAAATAGAAAAATCCAATATTATAATGGTAGGAAATACCGGAACGGGAAAAACATTGTTGGCCAGAACAATTGCTAAGCTTTTACATGTACCTTTTACTATTGTGGATGCAACCGTATTAACGGAAGCAGGATATGTAGGGGAAGACATAGAAAGTATCTTGACTCGTTTGCTTCAAGTCGCTGACTATAATGTGGAGGAGGCTGAAAAAGGCATCGTTTTTATAGATGAAATAGATAAAATAGCCAGAAAGGGAGATAATCCTTCGATAACACGTGATGTAAGTGGGGAAGGAGTTCAGCAAGGTTTATTGAAACTATTGGAGGGATCTGTCGTTAATGTTCCTCCTCAGGGAGGGCGTAAACATCCTGAACAAAAGTTGATAGCCGTAAATACAAAAAATATTCTCTTTGTTTGTGGTGGAGCTTTTGACGGAATAGAGAAAAAGATAGCTCAACGGTTGAATACCCATGTAGTGGGATATAGTTCAGTGCAGAATGTACAAAAAATCGATAAAGAAGATTTGTTGCAATATATTGCTCCGCAGGATCTGAAGTCTTTTGGTTTAATCCCGGAAATTATCGGTCGATTGCCAGTATTGGCATATCTTAATCCTTTAGATAGAAATGCTTTACGAAATATTTTAACTGAACCGAAGAATTCGATTATTAAACAATATATAAAGCTTTTCCAAATGGACGGGACAAAGTTGACTTTTCATTCGGATGTTTATGAATACATTGTAGATAAAGCTATTGAATTTAAATTGGGAGCTAGAGGACTTCGTTCTATTGTTGAGACAATTATGATGGATGTCATGTATGAGATTCCTTCAAAAAAGGTTTCCGAATATGAAGTGACTTTGGACTATGCAAAGAAACAATTGGATAAAGCGTCTCTTTCGCGTCTGCAAAATAGTTGATGATTGAATCGGTTTTATATCGGAATCAAAAAATTACGGAAAAAATTGTGAAAATATTTGTATTATTGGGGCAGTTGTTTATAACTTTGTTTGTATAACAATTGGATAGATAACTTAAGAACAGCTAAACCTTAAATGATATGGCAGCAAAAAAAGATGATTTAACAATACTTTTAAAAAAGTATTTCGGATTTGATACATTCAAAGGCGATCAGGAGGCCATAATTCGGAATGTCTTAGCGGGGAATGATACATTTGTTCTTATGCCGACAGGAGGAGGAAAGTCTCTTTGCTATCAGTTGCCATCTTTGATTATGGATGGTACTGCTATTGTCATATCTCCGCTTATTGCATTAATGAAGAATCAGGTAGACGCCATGAGAAATCTGAGTGAAGAAGATGGCATAGCTCATTTTCTAAATTCATCGTTAAACAAAGCCGCGATTGATCAAGTAAAATATGATATTACAAATGGAAAGACAAAACTTCTTTATGTGGCACCTGAATCTTTAACAAAAGATGAATATATTGATTTTTTAAAAGGTATTAAAATATCCTTCTATGCAGTAGACGAAGCTCATTGCATTTCAGAATGGGGACATGATTTTAGACCGGAATACCGCCGTATTCGACCGATTATAAGTGAGATAGGTCAGGCTCCTTTAATCGCTTTAACTGCTACGGCAACCGATAAGGTACGGACTGATATCAAAAAGAATTTAGGAATGGTTGATGCGAAAGAATTTAAGTCTTCCTTTAACCGTCCGAATCTGTATTATGAAGTTCGCCCGAAGACCAAGAACATTGATAAGGACATTATTAAGTTTATTAAGCAGAATTCTTCCAAATCAGGCATAATTTATTGTTTGAGCAGAAAAAAAGTTGAGGAACTGGCAGAAGTTTTGCGTGCTAATGATATTAATGCATGTGCATATCATGCAGGTATGGATTCAGCCGCTCGCTCTAAAACCCAGGATGACTTTTTAATGGAAAAGATTGATGTTATAGTGGCAACTATCGCTTTTGGAATGGGGATAGACAAACCCGATGTGAGGTATGTTATTCATTATGATATACCGAAGAGTTTGGAAGGGTATTATCAAGAAACAGGACGTGCCGGGCGTGATGGCGGAGAAGGACAGTGTATCTGTTTTTATTCAAATAAAGATCTCCAAAAATTGGAGAAATTTATGGAAGGAAAGCCTATCGCTGAGCAGGATATAGGTAGACAGCTATTGCAGGAAACTGCTGCATATGCGGAGTCTTCTGTATGTAGGCGTAAGTTGCTTCTTCACTATTTCGGCGAAACATATACAGAAGATAATTGTGGAAATTGTGATAATTGTCTTAATCCAAAAAAACAAGTGGAAGCTCAGGATTCATTATGCGCCGTTCTTGAAACCGTTTTAGCGGTAAAGGAAAATTTCAAGACGGAATATATTATAGATATTTTATTGGGAAAAGAAACTTCTGAAGTTCTTGCCCATAAACATGAAGATTTGGAAGTATTCGGCTCAGGAATGGGAGAGGATGAAAAGATGTGGAATGCAGTCATTCGTCAAGCTCTTATTGCCGGATATTTAAATAAAGATGTTGAAAACTACGGGTTATTGAAGATTACATCTTTAGGAAGAAAGTTCTTGGATGCACCGACATCCTTTAAAATAACAGAAGATAATGATTTTGAGGAGGAAGATGAAGAAGCTCCGTTGAGAGGGGGAGCTTCATGTGCGGTTGATCCGACTCTTTATGCCATGTTGAAAGATTTGCGAAAGAAACTTTCTAAAAAGTTGGAAGTTCCTCCATATGTCATATTTCAAGATCCTTCATTGGAAGCTATGGCAACTATTTATCCTATAACATTGGATGAATTGCAGAATATACCGGGTGTAGGAGCAGGAAAAGCAAAACGTTATGGAACGGAATTTTGTAAATTGATTAAAACTCACTGTGAAGAAAATGAAATTGAACGTCCGGAAGATTTGCGAGTAAGAACGGTCGCAAATAAATCGAAATTGAAAGTTTCAATTATTCAAAGTATAGACAGAAAAGTGGCGTTGGATGACATTGCAATGGCTAAAGGAATTGAATTTGATGAATTATTGGATGAAGTAGAAGCTATAGTATATTCCGGGACAAAGCTCAATATTGATTATTTTTTAGATGAGATCATGGATGAAGATCATCTAAATGATATTTATGATTATTTTAAAGAATCGACTACTGACAGATTGGAAGATGCAGTGAAAGAATTAGGTGATGATTATACAGAAGATGAGATTAGATTAGTGCGCATTAAGTTTATTTCGGAAATGGCAAATTGATATAAATTTTTAATTGATCAAAAAATAAAGAGTTGCCATATTGTCTTAATTTGTTATATAATTCAAAAAACGTTCTTTGTTTAGTGATTGAAAGGAATAAAATGATTAAATTTGCACGCAATAAATTTAAAAGCTAAGCCTATGTCATTTATTGCAGACAAAGTATTAATGGACGGATTAACCTATGACGACGTCCTTTTGATCCCTTCTTATTCGGAAGTTTTGCCCCGTGAAGTTAGTTTAACGACTCGTTTTTCCAAAAACATAGAATTGAAGATCCCATTTGTAACGGCAGCGATGGATACCGTTACAGAAGGTAAAATGGCTATCGCTATTGCTCGTGAGGGTGGTATCGGAGTGATTCATAAAAATATGTCAATAGAAGAACAAGCGCGTCAAGTCGCAATTGTAAAACGAGCTGAAAATGGGATGATTTACGACCCTGTTACTATTAAAAGGGGTTCTAAGGTACAAGATGCACTTGATATTATGAGTGAATATCATATCGGAGGAATCCCTGTAGTAGATGATGAAAAGAAATTGGTAGGTATAGTAACTAATCGTGATTTGCGTTTTGAACAGAATGTAAACCGCCCTATAGATGAAGTTATGACTTATAAAAATCTTGTAACGACTCATCAGCAGACGGATCTGGTTGCGGCTGCACGAATTCTTCAGGAAAGTAAAATAGAAAAACTCCCGGTTGTTGATAAAGAAGGACATTTGGTTGGCTTAATTACATATAAAGATATTACAAAGGCAAAAGATAAGCCGATGGCATGTAAGGATTCTAAAGGACGGTTACGAGTAGCGGCAGGTGTCGGAGTAACTAATGATACTTTGGAAAGAATGGCAGCTTTGGTCAATGCAGATGTAGATGCTATAGTAATTGATACAGCCCACGGTCATTCAAAAGCTGTGATTGACAAATTGAAGGAAGCGAAAAAAGCTTTTCCTAATGTCGATATTGTAGTTGGAAATATCGCAACCGGAGAAGCTGCAAAGATGTTGGTTGCTGCTGGTGCGGATGGCGTGAAAGTTGGCATTGGACCGGGATCAATTTGTACAACAAGAATTGTGGCTGGTGTAGGTGTACCTCAGTTATCAGCTGTGTATGATGTGGCTTGCGCCTTAAAGGGAACGGGTGTTCCTTTAATTGCCGACGGAGGCTTGCGCTATTCCGGTGATGTGGTTAAAGCTCTGGCTGCAGGAGGTTATTGTGTAATGATTGGTTCTCTAGTTGCCGGAACAGAAGAATCTCCCGGGGAAACAATAATTTTTAATGGTCGAAAGTTTAAGTCGTATAGAGGTATGGGGTCGCTTGAAGCTATGGAATGCGGTTCTAAAGACCGTTATTTTCAATCAGGTGTAAAAGATGTGAAAAAATTAGTCCCGGAAGGAATATCTGGGAGGGTTCCATATAAAGGGACACTGTATGAAGTAATATTCCAACTTGTTGGGGGACTTCGTTCAGGTATGGGTTATTGTGGTGCTTGTGATATAGAACATTTGCATGAAGCTAAATTTACTCGGATTACAAATGCAGGAGTATTGGAAAGTCATCCTCATGATGTTGCGATTACGAGTGAAGCTCCAAATTATAGTCGTCCTGAATAAATAAATAAAGTTATAGTTTGTGAAAGAGGTTATTTCGTGAAAGGAGTAACCTCTTGTTTTATTAAAAAACGTCAGAAAAGTCGGTAGCTATCTGAAAAATACGTATATTCGCCAAGAATTTTCGAAAAAAGATGAAGCTATATATTTTATTAATTATAAATATTTTGGTATCGATTTGTATTCAGGCACAAGAAGACCCTGTTTTACTGAAAATACACAATAAAAAAATATTCAGATCGGAGTTTGAATATTCTTTGAATAAACATGGAAAGCAGTTTGAAGGAAATATCAAAGACTTTCTTAATGATTTTATTAATCGGAAAATTCTTTCTGAGGCGGCTAGAGATAAAGGTTTAGATACGACATTTAATTTTAGGAGGATTTATAATTATTATAAAAACAAGCAGAATTCCATAACATCTTTTCCTGATAAAGGAAAATCATTAGTAGAGGTTAATAATCCGGATAAAATTTTTCATATCTCTCAAATATTTATAGCTTTGCCACAAGATGCTTCTGCCGATTATCAGCAGAGAGTGAAAAATCGTATGGATAGTATTTATGACCAAGTATTAAGAGAAAAATCTTTTAATATTGTTGCAAGTCATTTTGAAACTTGTGGAATGCCTGCTAAGAGTAGAGAGTATGTTTTATCATCT
>CAZKSK010000114.1:0-7233 GCA_964555225.1 uncultured Bacteroides sp. | reverse complement strand
GCACGCTTTTGCTTATTGTTTATTATCTGTATCCTTATCGGAATCATTTGACTTCCTCAAAGTCAGCATCCTGAACATTATCACTGCCTGTGTTATTACCTGCGCCTTCACTAGGACCTTGCTGCTGACTGGCACCGGCACCCGGATTAGGACCTGCCTGTGCATTACCCTGAGCTCCACTCTGAGCATACATCTCGGCACTTGCAGCCTGGAATGCAGTATTCAGTTCTGCCATTGCAGTATCACAAGCGGCAACATCCTGAGCTTTATGAGCGTCTTTCAATTTCTGAAGGGCTGTTTCTATCGGAGCTTTTTTATCGGCGGACAATTTGTCACCTAGTTCCTTCAACTGAGTTTCTGTTTGGAAAATCATAGAATCGGCCTGATTCAGCTTATCGATTTTTTCACGTTCTTTTTTGTCGGTCTCAGCATTCGATTCAGCTTCTGCTTTCATACGGGCAATCTCTTCTTTACTTAGACCGGAAGAAGCCTCGATACGAATAGCCTGCTCCTTACCCGTTGCCTTATCTTTAGCAGATACTTTCAAAATACCATTTGCATCGATATCAAAAGAAACTTCAATCTGAGGAATACCACGACGTGCAGGTGCAATACCTGTGAGATTGAACTGGCCTATCGACTTGTTTTGTGCAGCCATAGGACGTTCTCCCTGTAAGACATGTATGGTAACTTCCGTCTGGTTATCGGCAGCCGTTGAAAAGACTTCACTCTTCTTACATGGAATAGTGGTATTGGAGTCAATTAATTTTGTCATTACACCACCCAAGGTTTCAATACCCATTGACAACGGAGTAACATCCAAAAGAACAACACCCTTTATCTCATCTGTCAAAACGGCACCTTGAACAGCTGCACCTACTGCAACTACTTCATCAGGATTAACGCCTTTTGACGGAACTTTTCCGAAATAAGTTTCAACAAGTTCCTGAACTGCGGGAATACGAGAAGAACCTCCTACCAAAATAACCTCATCAATATCGGCATTCGTCAAATGAGCATCTGACATGGCTTTCTTACAAGGCTCCAAACATGCCTGAATCAAATTATGAGCTAAAGATTCGAATTTAGCACGAGTTAAAGTTTTAACCAAGTGTTTTGGAACACCTCCTACCGGCATGATATAAGGCAGATTGATTTCTGTAGATGTAGAAGAAGACAACTCGATCTTTGCTTTTTCGGCAGCTTCTTTCAAACGCTGCAAAGCCATAGGATCCTGCTTCAAATCCGCACCTTCATCATTTTTAAATTCTTGAGCCAACCAGTCGATAATAACTTGATCAAAATCATCACCGCCAAGATGAGTATCTCCATTCGTTGACAGAACTTCGAACACACCGCCACCGAATTCAAGAATAGAAATATCAAAAGTACCGCCACCTAAATCGAATACGGCAACTTTCATATCTTTATTGGCTTTATCAACACCATAAGCAAGTGCTGCAGCCGTAGGTTCATTTACAATACGTTTTACATTCAATCCGGCAATCTGTCCGGCTTCCTTAGTTGCCTGACGCTGTGAATCGGAAAAATAAGCAGGCACCGTAATAACGGCATCAGTAACTTCTTGTCCCAGATAGTCTTCAGCCGTCTTTTTCATCTTTTGAAGAACCATAGCTGAAATTTCCTGAGGAGTATAACGACGTCCGTCAATATCTACACGAGGCATGTTATTTTCATTCACCACATTGAAAGGAACACGGGCAACTTCTTTCTGAACCTGATCCCAATTCTCACCCATAAAACGTTTTATTGAAAATATCGTGCGTTTCGGATTCGTAATAGCCTGACGTTTGGCCGGATCTCCGATTTTACGCTCTCCCCCCTCGACGAATGCTACTACCGAAGGTGTTGTACGTTTACCTTCACTATTAGCAATCACGACAGGTTCATTACCTTCAAACACTGCTACACATGAGTTCGTAGTTCCTAAATCTATACCAATAATCTTTCCCATAACTGTATCTTTATATTTATATTATTATTAATCTGATGATTTTGCGATTGTTCTATCAATCGACACACGTGGTTGGGAACAAACGATATGCCAAAGGATAGAAAAAACTGTAATAATTTTATTTAAACTGTATAAAAAAAGGTATTTGTCGGTAAAAAGAAAGATTTCATCTGACGTATTGGCAGATTTTGGCATTACACTTCTATCTTTTATAGAAAGGAATGCAACATTCAATATTTTTCCGCTTTCTATTGCCAAATTCATCATTATTCGTAAATTTGCATTCATATAAAAAACATCGGAAATAAGTCATTATGAAAATCTTATCGTTCGCTTTGTTATTGGCTATCAGTTACCCGATAACAACAAATGCTCAAGGAGAATATCTAATAAAAACTCCGAAAACTACAACTACCTCACCTAACGAAGAATCCGAATTCATTGCAAGTTATTTTAAAAATTACAAGCTCAATGAATGGACTCCAGGAATGAGATTTATGGTAATACCCAACGGAACAGACATGATCATCAGCACATTTTGTGATGCTGAAACAGGAAAAGATGTGGGCAATGGAGAATTAAAGTATAAAATTATGGAATATACAGGTACCGAAGATACTCCTAAAGGCGCCGCACACTTTAATTTCACTTGTGACGGTAAAAATTATTACCACGAAGAAAATTATACAAAAGTCGCAGATTTTTGTAATAAACCTGAAGCAGGAATAGCAACATTAGCCTATCTGGGTGATGTTGATACTGCAAAAGAATTGCTGCAAGGACAAACTCTTTATACCCGAACCACTGATTTTTGCGTGGACAACGAGAACGCTACAGATGGTTTTGATCCGGTTACTATACCTTTTAATACAAAAGTTACTGTAACTGCCGTAGGAGTAGGCACGCGCGAATTCCCCGTGAAGATTGTATTTAAAGACGAAAAAGGCCATGAATATTTTCAGGATGTAGCAATATCCAAAACAAACTGTGGTATGCGTGACGATCAATTTATCATGACATTAAAGAAAAATTTCTTCCCGAATTCATTCGCCTTTACCGATGCAAACAAAAAGTCATCCGAAGATCTTACAAATCGTTACAAGGGAAAGTCCGTTTATCTAATTCACAGAACGACAATGAATTCAGATAATGGTCCTATAAAAATAGGACGTTACAAACAATTCATTATAAATGATATCAAGAAGATAAATGATTCCAATTACAATACTGTCACACTGACAGACGAAAAAGGCATAAAATATGAAAAAGACGTAACTTTTATGCGCACAAGTGTCATTGGTGATGTCAATGGAGAACATGAGGATCATTTCAATGATCTGTTCGGAATAGGAAATTTACGGAAAAAATATCCGAAAATTACAGAAGAGAATTGGGAAACGATAGCTGCCGGTCAAATCAAGATAGGAATGACTCCCGATGAATGTCGTATGGCAAAAGGTAATCCGATTCGTGTAGATCGCATTACCACAAAAGGTGCAGAATTTTGGTTCTATGAAAAGAACGTTCTTGAATTCAAAGGAGGCAAACTCCAAAGTCTAAAATAAAATTTTTACTCTTGCTTTATTTTAAAAAAGACGTATCTTTGTTGATGTTTTTGGAATCAAACATAAAGAAATATAAAGAATGGGAAACGTATTAATAATAGGTGCCGGAGGTGTAGGCACCGTTGTTGCACATAAAGTTGCGCAGAATCCTCAAGTTTTTACCAACATAACCATTGCCAGCCGGACAAAAGCCAAATGTGATGCTGTTGTTAAGGCGATAGGCAAGCCCGACATTCATACTGCTCAAGTAGATGCGGATAATGTTGATGAACTGGTAACTCTGTTTAATCAATGCAAACCGGATATTGTCATTAATGTAGCTCTGCCTTATCAAGACTTGACCATCATGGAGGCTTGTCTAAAAACCGGAGTCAACTATTTGGATACGGCCAATTACGAACCCAAAGATGTTGCACATTTCGAATACAGTTGGCAATGGGCTTATAAAAAACGTTTTGAGGAAGCCGGGCTGACCGCAATTTTAGGTTGTGGCTTCGATCCGGGAGTCAGCGGCATATATACATCTTATGCAGCTAAACATTATTTTGACGAGATTCATTATCTGGATATTGTGGATTGCAATGCGGGTAATCACCATAAGGCTTTCGCCACAAATTTTAATCCGGAAATAAACATTCGTGAGATAACCCAGAACGGACGTTATTATGAAAATGGTAAATGGATAACCACAAAACCGTTAGAAATACATAAGGATTTGACCTATCCTAATATAGGTCCCCGTGATTCTTATCTTCTTTATCATGAAGAATTGGAATCTCTGGTAAAGAATTATCCTACTATTAAACGTGCACGCTTTTGGATGACTTTCGGACAGGAATATCTTACCCACCTGCGTGTTATTCAGGATATTGGTATGGCACGCATTGACGAAGTAGAATACCAGGGAATGAAAATCGTTCCTTTACAATTTCTGAAAGCGGTTCTTCCAAACCCTCAAGATTTGGGTAAGAACTATGAAGGGGAAACTTCCATAGGATGTCGCATCAGAGGAATTAAAGATAATAAAGAACAAACATATTATGTATACAATAATTGCAGCCACCATGCAGCATTCGTTGAAACCGGCATGCAGGGTGTGAGCTATACGACCGGTGTTCCCGCTATGATTGGAGCCATGATGTTCTTGCAGGGATTATGGAAAAAAACAGGTGTATGGAACGTAGAAGAATTTGATCCGGATCCATTTATGGAACAACTGAATAAACAAGGTTTGCCTTGGCACGAAGAATTTAACAAAGACATTGAACTATAATATACACTTTTAATAAAAGCGATAAATGGCAAAAAAAGAAAATGAAGAAATGGGTGCAACGAACCCAAGCGAAAAACTGAAAGCACTACAAGCTGCAATGGACAAAATCGAAAAGAATTTCGGAAAGGGTTCCATTATGAAATTGGGCGATGATACCGTACAGGAAGTCGAAGTAATTTCAACCGGTTCTATCGGTCTAAATGCAGCATTAGGAGTTGGAGGTTATCCAAAAGGAAGAATTATTGAAATATACGGACCGGAATCCTCCGGTAAAACAACGCTGGCTATTCACGCCATTGCCGAAGCTCAAAAAGCCGGCGGTATAGCAGCATTCATAGATGCAGAACATGCATTCGACCGCTTCTACGCTGCTAAATTAGGTGTAGATGTTGAAAATCTCTGGATATCACAACCTGATAATGGTGAACAAGCTCTTGAAATTGCGGAACAATTAATTCGTTCATCTGCTATTGATATCATTGTTATCGATTCTGTTGCAGCATTAACTCCTAAAGCTGAAATAGAAGGTGACATGGGTGAAAACAAAGTGGGTTTGCAAGCTCGCCTGATGTCTCAAGCTCTTAGAAAACTGACTTCAACAATCAGTAAAACTAAAACGACATGTATCTTCATCAATCAATTACGTGAAAAAATCGGTATCATGTTTGGTAATCCGGAAACGACGACAGGTGGTAATGCGTTGAAATTTTATGCCTCCGTACGCTTGGATATCCGTAGAGTTTCCCAGATTAAAGACGGTGATGAAGTTATCGGAAATCAAGTACGTGTGAAAGTTGTGAAAAATAAAGTAGCTCCTCCTTTTAGAAAAGCAGAATTCGATGTTATGTTCGGAGAAGGCATCTCACATACGGGTGAAATAGTAGATTTGGGTGTTGAGTATGGTATCATTAAGAAAAGCGGTTCCTGGTTTAGTTACAATGATACTAAATTAGCTCAGGGACGTGACAGTACCAAACAATGCATTGCTGACAATCCGGAACTTGCGGAAGAACTCGAGAAACTTATTTTCGCAAAAATGAAAGATAAGAAAGAATAATAAAATTCATAAAAAGAACCGTCTTAAATTTTCTTCAAGACGGTTTTTTTATATCATCAAAAGAATCACTTCTTCATTTGGAAACCCAATTTTACTCCTTTATAATTTTTGGACAAACTACTGATTGTCGTCAAGTATGAATTACTGCTAAATTTACCAACAGTTTGCAAAACTGATAAGAGTTTACTTGAATCGAACAGCAAACTCAGATTAGAGCCTGTTTTAGAGACATAACAAGTTGAAGTAAAAAGAGCTCCCTTAAAATTTATTTTACTGTTTTTAGAATCCAGAGTATAAGTTCCTGAAATATCTTTCCCCATCAATTTGCCACTGAATGTTTTATCATTATTGAAAGTAAACATTGTATTGCTTGCTTTTACATTCACTTTCGAAAAGGCCGTATTCAATTTACTTTCAATATTTCCTGCAGCTACTTCACCCCCGGCTTTAGCTAAAAGATCTTCACTTTGAAAGGCACAATCGGAACCATTATATTTCCATGTTCCAACCAAATCCTTCTCGGCTATAGTTGAAGAAGAACCTATTACACTACTCAAGACATTTGTTACAGAAGTGCCTGAGGTATTATTACTGACTTCCTTTTCAGCTGCATTTTTCAGTTTATTTAAAAAACTTTGTGCAGAAACTTGACCTATATAAACAAAATTGCCCGCCATAAGACAAACAAATACTAAGATACATGATTTCAATCTATTCATAATAAACACTATTAAATTGGTGCAAATGTAATCGATTATTTAAAAATGCAGAACAAAAAAAACGTATTTTTTACTAAATTGGCAGATTATCGGAAGAAAATTTCATGTAAATCAGATACATCAAGCCATTTTGTCATATATTTTGGGACTGGCAATTCTTTTGGAGATTTAATGATATAAGATTAATAAAAAAGAAAGGAGAACAATATATGAACTTTGATAATTTTACAATTAAATCACAAGAAGCTATTCAGGAGGCAGTAAAACTCACTCAGCAGAATGGACAACAAGCGATAGAGCCTGTACATTTAATGGCCGGATTATTGAAAATCGGAGAAAATGTAACGAACTTTATATTCCAGAAATTAGGAATTAACGGGCAACAAATACAATCGGTCGTTGACAGGCAAATACAATCCCTGCCTAAAACGACAGGTGGAGAACCGTATCTTAGCAGAGAAAGTAATAACGTTCTGCAGAAAGCCATGGATTATTCTAAGATAATGGGTGATGAATTTGTCTCCCTAGAGGATATTCTATTAGCTTTACTGAATGTCAATAGCACCGTATCTACTGTTTTAAAGGATGCAGGCATGACTGAAAATGAGTTAAAAACAGCCATTAATGAATTACGTAAAGGTGAA
>CAZKSK010000113.1:0-7252 GCA_964555225.1 uncultured Bacteroides sp. | reverse complement strand
TTTATGGAGAAGGACAATATGTTGATGCCTATTATGGAGAACAAATATATTTGAATCATAAATTGATTGAGCAAAAGCATTTGAATCTTACAGATGTAATGAATCGCTCGTCTGAATTTTTAATTCAAGTTCAGGGAATAAAGGATGTATATACTTCTCGTCGATTGCAATTTGATTCATGTGTTCCGGAAATCATTCGAGCTAAAAACGGTTATAATACTTTAGTTTCAGGAGATATAACACTTGTGATTAATCCTGGATGGAAATTTGTGGATCCGGATAAAACAGAACAACCGACGGTAAGAAATTCCTCTATAGATTTTCCTCTCATCTTTTTTGGTTTGAATGTCAAGCCTGATAACTCTTTTCAGGTAATTACTACTGATTACATAGCACCGACTCTTGCTCATTGTATGCGCATACGTGCACCCAATGCATGCAGAATTTCTTCACTGACTATAAACCGTCGGTAAATATTTAAAAAAAATGCAAAGAATAATTTGTATTTTAATTAACTTTGCACTCTGAATTTTAATCAGTTAGAAATAATAAATAAATAATAATACATGGATTTTAATAGTTTTTTAGGCAAGGTTTTCGGAAATAAGTCTACTCGTGATATGAAAGAGATCCAGCCATGGGTAGAGAAAATCAAAGCAGTGTATCCAGACATTGCAAAGTTGAATAATGATGATCTTCGTGCTAAGACAATAGAATTAAAGAAACGTATTCATGACTCGGTTGCCGATTTGAATGCTAAAATAGATGAATTGAAGTCGAAAGTGGAAGGTACGGAACTGGAAGAACGAGAAGACATCTTCAATCAAATAGATAAATTGGATAAAGAAGTCTTGGATCGCTATGAAGAGGCATTGAATGAGGTTCTTCCTGAGGCTTTTTCAATCATGAAGGATACGGCAAGACGATTTACTGAAAATGAAGAAGTTGTAGTTACTGCAACCGATTTTGATCGGGAATTGGCTGCTACAAAAGATTTTGTTCATATTGATGGTGATAAAGCTATTTACCAAAATCATTGGGTCGCAGGTGGAAATGATACTGTCTGGAATATGATTCATTATGATGTGCAGCTTTTTGGAGGAGTTGTTCTTCATCAAGGTAAAATTGCAGAAATGGCAACAGGTGAAGGTAAGACGTTGGTTGCAACTTTACCTGTATTTCTTAATGCACTGACAGGAAATGGAGTACATGTTGTTACAGTGAATGATTATTTGTCAAAACGTGACTCTGAATGGATGGGCCCATTGTATATGTTCCATGGACTGAGTGTAGATTGTATCGATAAGCATCAGCCTAATTCCGAAGATAGAAGAAAAGCATATGCTGCAGATATTACTTTTGGAACAAATAATGAATTTGGCTTTGATTATTTGCGTGATAATATGGCAACGAGTCCCAATGATTTGGTACAACGTCCACATAATTATGCTATTGTCGATGAGGTCGATTCTGTATTAATTGATGATGCCCGTACTCCGTTGATTATTTCGGGGCCGGTACCGCAAGGTGAAGATCAACTTTTTGAGGAACTTCGTCCTATGGTAGAACAATTGGTCGATATACAAAAAGCATTGGCTACTAAACTTTTAGCTGAAGCGAAGCATTTACTCGAATCTGAAGATAAGAAAGATCAAGATGCCGGTTTTCTTGCTTTGTTCCGTAGTCATAAGGCTTTGCCCAAGAACAAGGCTTTGATTAAGTATTTGAGTGAACCCGGTATTAAGGCTGGAATGCTTAAAACCGAGGAAATATATATGGAACAGAACAACAAACGTATGCCTGAAGCTGTAGAACCACTTTATTTTGTCATTGATGAAAAAATGAACAGTGTGGATCTGACAGATAAAGGTATCGAAGTTCTGTCAAAATATTCAAAAGATTCGACTTTCTTTGTTTTACCGGATATTGCTTCACAACTTTCGGAATTAGAAAATGAAAAAGATTTATCCGAAGAAGATCGTTTGGTAAAAAAGGATGAATTAATGACTAATTATGCCATAAAGTCTGAACGTGCGCATACTATTAGTCAATTATTAAAGGCTTATACGATGTTTAACCGTGATGAAGAATATGTTGTTATTGACGGTCAGGTTAAAATAGTAGATGAGCAAACAGGCCGTATCATGGAAGGTCGTCGCTGGTCTGATGGTTTGCATCAGGCAGTTGAAGCAAAGGAACGTGTGAAGATTGAAGCTGCTACTCAGACTTTTGCTACTATTACTTTACAGAATTATTTCCGTATGTATCATAAACTTGCCGGTATGACGGGTACAGCGGAGACTGAGGCCGGAGAACTTTGGGATATATATAAACTGGATGTTGTCGTTATACCAACGAATCGTCCGGTCATTCGTCATGATATGAATGATCGTGTTTATAAGACTAAGCGTGAGAAATATAAAGCAGTTATCGAAGAAATTGAGAAAATGTATAAAGAAGGACGTCCGGTTTTAGTCGGTACGACTTCTGTGGATATTTCTGAAATGCTAAGCAAGATGTTGACTATGCGTAAAATAGACCATAATGTATTAAATGCGAAGTTACATCAAAAAGAAGCTGAGATAGTTGCTCAAGCAGGATTAAGTGGAACGGTTACGATTGCTACTAACATGGCAGGTCGTGGTACTGATATAAAACTAAGTCCGGAGGTGAAAAATGCCGGAGGTTTGGCAATTATAGGTACAGAACGCCATGAATCCCGTCGCGTTGACCGTCAGTTACGTGGTCGTGCCGGACGTCAGGGGGATCCGGGATCTTCTGTATTCTTTGTATCGTTGGAAGATAATTTAATGCGTTTATTTGCTTCTGATCGTATCGCAAGTGTAATGGATAAGCTTGGATTTAAGGAAGGAGAGATGATCGAACATAAGATGATTTCCAATTCTATTGAACGAGCTCAGAAGAAAGTTGAGGAAAATAATTTCGGAATCCGTAAACGTCTTTTGGAATATGATGATGTGATGAATAAGCAGCGTGTTGCCATATATACAAAACGTCGTCATGCCTTGATGGGCGAACGAATCGGTATGGATATCGTAAATATGGTATGGGATCGCAGTGCTAAGATTTTAGAAGCTGCAGATTATGAAAGTATGAAAATGGAGGCTTTTCGTATTCTTGCAATGGAACTACCGTTTACTGCTGAAGAACTTCGTGATAAGAATAAAGATGAGTTGGCTGATAAAACATTTGATGCTGCTATGTCCGGATTTAAACGCCGTGTAGATCGAATGGCACAAATTGCTAGTCCGGTGATCAAACAAGTGTACGAGAATCAAAGTCAAATGTATGAGAACATTATGATTCCTATTACTGATGGTAAGAGAATGTATCAGATTACTTGTAATTTAAAAGAAGCATATGATACTGATTGTAAAACAGTTGTAAAGCAATTTGAGAAATCTATTCTTCTTCATACCATAGATGAAGCGTGGAAAGAAAATCTTCGTGAGTTGGATGAATTGAAACATTCTGTTCAAAATGCAAGTTATGAACAAAAGGATCCATTGTTGATATTCAAATTGGAATCGGTGACATTGTTTGATAATATGGTTGATCAAATTAATGATCAGACCATATCTGTCCTTATGCGTGCTCAGATTCCTGTAAGAGAACCGGATCAAGTTCATGAAGCAGCACCTGAACGTTCATCTCGTCAGCAATATCGTGAAACTAAAGAGGATTTGAATGATCCTAATCAACAGGCAGCAGCCGGGCACGATACACGTGAGGCAAAAAAGGAGCCTATTCGTGTAGAAAAAACTGTTGGTAGAAATGATCCGTGTCCATGTGGTAGCGGTAAAAAATTTAAAAATTGTCATGGTCGGAATTTATAATATATTTTAACAATTAAAATATTTATAATGTCATTTCAAACTTGTTTTGAAATGACATTTTTTTTGTAGATTTGTAATAAGATATATTATGATAAAGTAGATGATTATGAGAAAATATATATTTTTATTATTTAGTGTTCTGGTGAGTTCTTGCTCAACCTTGAATTCTATGTATATCGATCAATTAGCGCCATCCGACGTTAGTTATCCTGCAAATATCGGTAAGATAGGAATCATTAACAATACTGATCCCAATGTTGAGTATACCGATAAGGAGGATATGTCTCAGAAAAATATGTCTTCTAAAATTATTGTACCAGACGGAAAACAATGGGCTGAAAATTTTGCTTCTAATATGGCAGATGTGAATTATTTTGATGAAGTTATTCTTTGCGATTCAGCAATAAATAATACAATGTCCGAACATGTTTTTTCGGGTGAAGAGGCTAATTCTTTAATGCAAAATTTAAATGTGGATATGTTGGTTTCATTGGATCAGTCTGTTGGATTGTTCCGTTATCATGCAAACCAAACTTTACCGTATTCATATATATCGGGACAAGCTATCGTTTATTCCATCGTTCGCTTATATTTACCTGATCGTAGTCGTCCTTATCATACTTTTATAGATAAAGATACACTTATCTGGGAAAATGATTTAAGTTTGAATAATGAAACGTTAAAAAAAGAAATTACGGATTATGTTTCTGAACTTCCGTTAAAGCATCTTGCTCCGCAGTGGAAGAAGACTGAACGTTATTATTTTTCAGGACGAAATGTAAATTTGCGCGATGCAGCAGTTTTTGTTCGAGAGAATAATTGGAATAAAGCTGTCAATCTATGGAAGCAATCCTATGAAAATAGTAAGGGAAAGGCAAAGTTTGAATCGGCTTTTAATATGGCTTTTGGATGTGAAATGCTTGGGAATTTCGATGAAGCTCTTTCTTGGATTGGGAGAGCAGAATCACTGGGAGGGCTTTCTAATGCTGAATTATTGAAATATTACAAGACTATATTGGAGAAACGAGCAACTGATGCTATACTCATAAATGTGCAAATGAGTAGATTTAATATGAAAAATTAGCGTAATACTATTAATAGATAAAATTTTTTAGTATTTTTGACAACAAATTAATCTATCATTATGAATTTAAGCGAATCATCTTTAGAAAGTATCCAGCATTGTCTTAGAAAAGCTATTTTTCATTATGCGACAGGAGAAGAACCTACTATAGTTACGGATATTCATATTCAGCCCAAACAAGATTCGGGAGAATTACTTATTTTCAATGATGATGATGATGAGTTAGCCCATGTACTTGTTGAAGAATGGGTAGATAATGCTGATGATTCTTTTTATAATGAGGTAGAAGAATTACTTCGTTCATGTTTAGTTAAATTACGTGAGGAAGGTCTTTTCGATACTTTATCGCTTATGAAACCGTATTCATTTGTATTGGTTGATGATGAAAAAGAGACACTTTATGAGTTATTGCTTATAGATGATGATACATGAGTTCTTGGCGATGAATTACTTAAAGGATTGGATAATGATTTAAATGATTTTTTGGAGAAACTTATGAAAGAATAAATATAGCCGACGACAAAAAGTCACTTCATTTTTTTAATTAAAAATGAAGTGACATCGTTGGAATTTCTTGTTATTTCTTTAGTGCTTTAATACTTTCTTTAAGAGATTGAATAATACTTTCGGCATCAGCCTGCTTTTTGCGTTCCATTTCGATAACATTAGCTGGAGCATTGGCAACGAAACGTGCATTATTAAGTTTTTTTAGTACACTCTCCAAGAATCCTTCCTTGTGTCTCAGTTCTGCCTCCATACGGACAATTTCAGCTTGAATGTCAATCATGTTATTTATTGGCACTGCATATTCTGTTGTTTCTACCATATAGGAAGCAGCTCCTTCGGGCTTCGTTTCTATACTTTCGATAGAACTTAGGTTAGCCATTTTGCATATTATTGAATTATAAATTTCTATTGGATTTATTCCGATGACTTTCAATTCAAGAGATTCTTTTTGCATAATATTTTTTTGCAAACGGATTGTGCGTATTCCACTGATAACTTCTTTCACTAATTCCAAATCTGCAATCAAATTTTCTCCTATTTTTTTGTCGATAGTAAGTTTTTGAACCATGATGCTTTCTCCTGTTTTGCGTTCGTATAATGCTTGCCACAATTCTTCGGTAATGAAAGGCATAAATGGATGAAGAAGTTTAAGTAAATTGTCGAAAAAGACTAATGTCTTATCATAGGTAACACGATCAATAGGCCGTCCATATGCAGGTTTAATCATTTCCAAGTACCAACTTGAAAATTCATCCCAAAATAATCTATAAATAGCCATTAAAGCTTCACTAATACGATATTTGCTAAAGAGGTCTTCTACTTCTGTTATCGTATGGTTAATTATTTGATCGAACCACTCTGTAGCTATTTTGGAAGATTCCGGTATTGGCATATCAGATACTTTCCAACCTTTTACCAGACGGAATGCATTCCATATTTTATTATTAAAATTACGACCTTGTTCACAAAGTGTTTCGTCGAATAAAATATCATTTCCTGCAGGAGCGGAGAGCATCATTCCCATACGTACCCCGTCAGCTCCATATTTATCGATAAGTTCTAGCGGATCGGGAGAATTCCCGAGGGACTTGCTCATTTTACGACCAAGTTTATCACGTACAATGCCTGTGAAATAAACATTTTTGAAAGGCATTTTACCACGATATTCATATCCTGCCATAATCATACGTGCGACCCAGAAGAATATGATATCTGGTCCTGTAACCAGATCATTGGTTGGATAGTAATAGTTGATTTCTTCATTATCTGGTTTATTGATTCCATCAAACAAAGAAATAGGCCATAACCAGGAAGAAAACCATGTATCCAAACAGTCACTGTCTTGACGTAAATCTTCTGCTTTTAAAGAATTATTTCCGGATTTTTCTTTTGCCAGTTTTAATGCTTCTTCTATTGTCGCAGCTACTACAAAACCTCCTTTTGGCAAATAATATGCAGGGATACGATGTCCCCACCATAGTTGGCGGCTGATACACCAGTCTTTTATGTTTTCCAGCCAATGCCGATAAGTGTTTTTATATTTAGTAGGGTAGAATTTTATTTCATCGTTCATGACAGGATCAAGAGCAATTTTAGCTAGATGTTCCATTTTTAGAAACCATTGCATAGAAAGTTTTGGTTCGATGGGAACGTTTGTACGTTCAGAAAAGCCTACTTTGTTATTATAATTTTCGACTTTTACCAATAATCCTGCATCATCAAGGTCTTTTTCTATCTGTTTGCGTACATCAAAGCGGTCCATACCGATGTATATTCCAGCAGCTTTGCTGATAGTTCCGTTATC
>CAZKSK010000112.1:0-7284 GCA_964555225.1 uncultured Bacteroides sp. | reverse complement strand
GCTCAGGGACTCTGTTTCTCCGTTAATAACGGCATACCTTTCCCACCCTCATTAATAAATATATTCAAAGAAATACAGAGTGATCTGGGAACACCGATCCCGACAAGTGGAAGCCTTATCCGTTGGGCAGAACAAGGTGTTCTGCTGCTCAACGCCACTTTAACAGTACGTGCTCATCAAGCCGGATCACATCAAAATCATGGTTGGGAACAATTTACAGATGCTGCTATTCATTCTTTAGCAGAAGAAAAAGAAAATCTGGTATTTATTCTATGGGGCAGCTATGCACAAAAGAAAGGAGCATTTATTGACCGTAGAAAACATTTGGTACTTCAATCGGTCCATCCGTCTCCCCTTTCCGCCTATGCGGGATTTTTCGGGAATAAACATTTTAGTAAAACAAATGAATACTTAACAGCTCATGGAAAAGAGCCTATCAAATGGTAATTAATACCAAAGGACACTGCTTGAGGCACTACTTCGCTTTTCATATTTCAAAGCATCTGCCAACATACTTGAATTGGCCCGGATACTAAAATTATAAGATGTATAAGGTTTTAATACCAATCCACAAGACATAGTAAAACAGTGCAAATCACGTGTTATATTCATGGTGGTCATAGACATCTTTTTTTCTTCAAAATCATAACCTGAAGAATAGTTAATATTCCATCCATCTGAAAGTTTCATATTACCTGAGAAATTCATTGTTTGCGTAAATTTGTAAGGATAACGCATATTTTTAACGTTGATCTTACCGGAAGTATTTTCACTCATTACAATTCCATATGAAACAGTAAATGACCAAGGCATTTTGAAAGCCATATAGCCTTCATTGTCCACAGATGCTTCCTTTTTTTCTTGTGGCTTTTCTTTTTTCGGCTGAGAGTTATCAGAATCTGTTTCATTTGCTTCACCATCTTTTCCTTCCGGCTTTCCCTTATTATCTTTATTCTTTTCATCCTTATCATCACCACCACCAAACCATTTTTTCAATTTTTCTGGATTTAATGTAAACGATAGATTTTGGCTCATTCCCTGAAACCGTCCAAACCGCCCGTAAGACCACTCAGTTCTATCACCGACAACTACATTGCCATCTTTATCAAATTTATAAGCATAGGTTGCAAACGATGCATTCATATTAAAAGTATAACTTTTCGTAAGCTTCAAACGGAGTCGCATGGACAAATCACCCCATGGTTTTGTTACAGCAGCCGTATTATAAGAAATACTGCCACCTAACTCATCTATCAAACTAATCTTTTTTACTCCTGTAGAATCTTTATCCGATTTTACCTTCATTTCCAAATTATTGGAAAAATCAAAGTTTATAGTTCCTGTTTTCCCCTTACTAGGCACTCCAAATATATTCCCTTGATAAGGTGAATACTCCTTTGTTACCACATCTCCATTTGCATCAGTATAAGTATAGGTATCCCAATAGCCATAATGTTTGGCTCCAAAATCAGGAGACATACTATAGCTTATCGTAGGCGTAAAAACATGACGAATCATCTCTATCTTATCACCGAACAATTTCTTCCATGGTTTATAAAATCCATATAATTTGGTATTGGCACTTACACTGAAACTATAATTATATACACGATTGAAACCATATATGGTATCAGCGACCTCTTTTTGTTTAGCCTCATCCCAAGAAAGTTTCTGCTTAAATGTATACCAACGTTCGTTATAATTAAAAGAAGGAGTCACATTAATATATTTGAACATAGTGAATGTAGCACTTACCGGAATCGTATGCTTCATACCATTGGACCAGTCTTTTATCAAGCTTTTTTTAAAAAATAAATTTTCTTTTGTACTGATACTATTACTTAACTGACCTGTATAACTTACAGCAATTTTCTCATACCATTTTTCATCACCTACTGCATGTTTCCGCTTAAACGGATAGAACCGTGTCAAAGCAATATTCAAGTCAGGCATAGTAACAGCCAACGAAGAATCCCGCATGCTTTGCGATAAATTGAACGTACTGGAAAGGGTCAGTCCAATATCAGGAAAGGTACGTGAATAACTCACACTCGATGTCTTTGTACTTTGTGCATAAAGCTGAGGATTATACAAACTACTCAAATTAGAATGATCATAACTTGTAGACGAATAATTTACACTGGCCGAAAATGAACTGTTTGGATTGGCTTTAGCATCTTGGCGATGTGTCCATTGCATTTTCAAACTTTTAGTTTTGACATAATCAGGCATATTTTTTTCACCCGTTATCGTAGTAAGATAACTAAAATTAAAGCTTCCCGAATATTTATATCGATTAGCATAATTAGTTGCTGCAGTCAAGCCCCATGAACCTTTAGTAAAAATTTCCCCCGTTAATTTCAAATCCATCTTATCACTAATAGCAAAATAGTAACCTCCATCCCTTAAATAAAAACCACGGGTAGATTCATCACCATACGTAGGCATTATGAAACCCGATGAATAAGAGCTATTAAAGGGAAAGAATCCAAATGGAATCGTAATGGGAAGAATCGGGACGTCTTCTACTACAAGTGTTGCAGGGCCAAAAACGACATTCTTACCCGGACGCACTTTTCCACGCGACAAAGCCAAATAAAAATGAGGATGATCATGATGATCGCAAGTAGTATAACGAGCATGTGTAATATACATTTCATTATCGGGACCTTTTTTAGCCTGGCCGCTGGTTATATATCCCTCACCTTCCTGTGTTGTAACATTAGTAATATATCCTTTGTGAGATTTGAAATTATAACTCATGGTGTTAGACTCATAAGGAGAATCACCATCTTTAAACATAGGTTTGCCTTTGATGGTTCCTGTAGAATCGACCACACCGCAAGCATGAACCGTACTACTATCTGTATTAATTGTAATAATTTCTGCCTGCAACTCTACTTTCTGATAATTAACCTTGCTTGATCCATAAAGATGAGCATAACCATCACCCGAAAATACAATAGAATCTTTGGCTTCGTAAATAACCGGAGCCTCGAGTGGTTCTTTTTTCTTTTTACGAAGAGAGTCGGCAGGAATAGTATCTTGTGTGGTTTTAAGAGAATCTTTTACCAATGTTGAATCTTTCTGCTCATCAGGTCTTTTTCGCCGTTGGCCGTCAACGCCTTGTGGTAATGTCATCAGAAGGACCAACAACAAGCAAAGTATAAATATATTTTTTTTCGGTGGCGTCATTAATAATCAATTAGTCTTTTTCTCTTTTAGACGAAGCAAAAATACATATAATCCATCAGATACTGATGAAAAGTAAAGTTTTTAATGTATTTTTAATGCTTATAAGTAACGTTCGCACCATGTTTGAAAACGTACAATGCCCTCTTCTCCATATCTTGCAATGCTTTTTAACGCTTTTTCTACAGTCTTTTCTTTTTCTAAATTTGACTTTGAATAGAACTTGTCTGCAAAACAAATTACTTGTTCTTCCTCGCTTACGGGAATCATATTGCGATGAGGCAAAGGTAATTTTTGACTCTCAATTTCAGCAAGTGACAATCCGGCTCCGGTATGACGTTCACAAACTAATGCATGACGCGGAAACCCTTCCTTTCTAACAAGTTCGGCACCCAAGTAACCATGACAAATATATGGACTTGTTCCAAAGCACTGTATACCGGGAGCATCCGTCAAAAAGATACCAATATCGTGAAGCATGGCTGCTTCTTCCAAAAAAATCTTATCTAAGCATAGCTCAGGGTGAACTTTTGCAACAAGAAGCGCTTTATCAGCAACTTGACGACTATGGAACAACAATATATGTCTTAATTCATCATTCTGGGGATAATATTTATTGATAATAGAAAGCGCATCCATTCTTCTGTTTTTATAATAAAATTGTTGTATATTTGTAATCGAAATTGAAGTTGCAAAAATAACAAAAAAATACCGAACAAATATGGATTTACAAAACATTTTTAATATCCAAGTTTTTGGTTATTCTTTACAAGGACTTATTATTTTTCTTATTAAAGCGATCTTTATCTATTTAGTGGTACAGATCATGGTTAAATTTATTTCCTTCCTTTTTAGAAGAGCTCTTAACAAAAAGGAAAAAGCGATATTGGATGAAACAAATGCAGGTTTTTTGCGTCGTATCTGCATTTACGCTATTTATATTATCGGTGTAGCTTCTTTTCTCGCTCTTATACCGGGAATGGATAAGGTCAGTAATTCAATTCTTGCCAGTGCCGGGATTTTAGCCATGGCAGTAGGTTTCGCTTCACAAGAAGCATTATCGAACATCATTAGTGGAATGTTCATTATCTTTTCTAAACCATTTAGAGTCGGTGACTACATCAAACTTGATGCTAATACAGATGGTACCGTCACCGAAATAACTCTACGCCATACTGTTATACGCAATCTGGAGAACCGTATGATTTTAATTCCTAACAGTGTGATTAACAAAAGCACTATCATGAATTCAACTATTAATGATCCTGCAACAAAAACGTCCATTGAAATAGGAGTATCCTATGCAACCGATCTAAACCATGCTATGGATGTTATGCGTGAAGAAATAAACAAGCATCCCTTGCTACTTAAAGAAGATAAAGAACATAATCCATACGAAGTCGTGATTCAGGTAACCCAATTAGGTGACTCGGCTATTACTCTCAGAGCTTTTGCTTGGGCAAGTACTTCAGGTAATGCTTTCACCATGAAATGTGATTTATTAAAATCTATCAAAGAAAGATTTGATAAAGAAAATATTGAAATACCTTATCCTACATTCAATCAAGTAATACAAAAAGTATAATAAAACATGGAAATCGGATTAAGTCATACATCAATTATTCGTGTAACAGAAGCAAATACCGCCATAGCAATAGGCAGCGGAGACATGAACGTGTTTGCTACTCCAGCCATGGCCGCACTCATGGAAAATGCAGCCTTGAAAGCTGTCGCCGAATCATTATCGGAAGATAGTACTACCGTAGGAGCAAAGCTCAATATTAATCACTTAAAACCATCAGCTCCCGGTGAAACGATTTCCGCAACAGCCATACTTACAGAAATAGATGGAAGAAAATTGACCTTTACACTAAAAGCTGAAGATAGCCACGGACTCATTGGAGAAGGAACTCATATACGTTACATTGTAGAAAAGAATAAATTTCTATCGAAATTATAACCTTACGAAAAATATAATTTATGAAATAAACGTACGTTTATTATTTAACACTAAATCGTTCTTCCGTTTTTTCCAAAGTTGCCAGGAATTAATGATATTTTGCCAAATAACATAGGAACAGGGAGCCAGACTAGATACAGGATTGAGATACATTTGAGAAATCCAAATAATAAGAACTGTATTTTTCTGTCCGAGTCCTTGTCCTCCACTAATACGTTCATGATAATGGGAACCAATACGTTTACCAAGATAAAACTGTAAACAACATGTAATGAGCCCCATTAAAGCAGCCAAAAGTTCAATCAGGCCCTTATCTTCATTCTTTACCAAGCTGTCTACAGTAACTGCCGTAACGATAGTTAACGAACACCCCCAAAGATAAAATGAAACACCACTAATTTTCTGCATCCGCTTATGAACAGTTGGAAGAAGTTTACGAATCAGCCAAGCCAGAATAAGTGGTAAAACCAAAATACTAAAAACTCGACTCAATATTAAAAAAACTGAGGAAATGAAATTTTTTTCCACATGAATATCTATATCAGGAGGTAAAGATGCAACTAATGGGAAAAATAAGGGAACAATAAAAGCTGTGAGCAGACTACTCAAGAGAGTATACATAGTAAGGCATGAAACATTTCCTCCTAATTTTCCTGTTACTACGGCTGCCGCAGCTGCAGTCGGTGCTATAAGGCAAAGCATGGCGCTTTCCGCCAGATATTTATTAAAAGGATACAAGATTGCAAACAAAGCTACAGACCCGAATAATTGAATAGTAAGTAACCATCCGTGTAAAGGTTCAAATCTAAGTTCTTTGAAGGATACTTTAGTAAAAGTGATTAACAAAATCAGGAAGAGCAGATAAGGCATCAAAAAACGAAGATGGATAATCAACGGATATCCGCTCGCTCCCATAATCATTGCTATCGGAAGTGTCCAATTCTTAAGGAATTTCAACATTCTGTTTGTAGTTTTCCTGCAAAGTTAACAAATAATCACTATCTTTGCCGCACATTTTTTTAAAAATAATAATTATATGTTTAAACAAAACCAGAAAAGAAAAACAGCGGTTTGTTGGCAACATTTCGACCACAAATCCTATTCTGCTTTTCGCAGTTTGAAAAAAGAGATCAAGATTGGCGTTTTAGCCTTCTCTACTTTGGTATTTGCTAATGTCGAGACAGTATCGGCCCAAACAGAATCTCATTTACAAACTCAACAAGAAGTTGAAATGGAGGAAGTGGAAGTAACCGGAAGTAGAATTCCGACGACCTTAAATCAAGCTGCTAGAATTGTTACTGTACTGGACAAAAGGGCTATTGCAACCTTGCCTGTGCAAAATGTGAATGACTTATTAAAATACGCGATTGGAGTAGACGTCCGCCAACGCGGTGATTTAGGAGTACAAACGGACATTAGTATACGAGGCGGCACATTCGACCAAATAACCCTCCTATTGAATGGTGCCAATATCTGCGATCCGCAGACCGGTCACTACTCAGCCGATTTCCCTGTTGATATAAATGATATTGAACGAATTGAAATTCTAGAAGGTCCTGCAGGAAGAGTTTATGGAACTTCTTCCTTATTAGGTGCTATCAATATCGTAACAAAATGCGATACCCAAAGCCATATTGCTGTAAAAGCGGAAAGTGGTTCTTACGGATTATTTCAAAGCGGAGCAAGTCTTAATATCACGAAAGGAGCACTTTCCAATCAAATTTCAGGAAGTCTAAGCCGTTGTGACGGAGGAACGGAAGATAGTGACTCAAAGATACAAAAAATCTATTATCAAGGACAATATACACATCAAGATTTTAACGTCAATTGGCAAACGGGATTTATCAACAAAGATTATGGTGCAAATACATTCTACAGCGGGATCTATCCAAATCAATTTGACCATAACCGTAAATACTTTGCATCTGTCCAGACTGAAACCAAAGGCTTCTTTCATTTTAAACCAATAATCTATTGGACTCAAGCTTTTGATCGTTTCGAATTAATTCGCGGAGACGAAGATAAAGTGCCTTTTAATTATCACAAAACGACTACTTATGGAGTGAATTTGAACAGTTATTTTACAACAATGCTTGGTAAAACAGCACTTGGAATAGAGACCCGCAATGAAG
>CAZKSK010000111.1:0-7371 GCA_964555225.1 uncultured Bacteroides sp. | reverse complement strand
AACTGTAGTATCATCAGCAGAACACATAATGAAAGCAGGAGGAGTATTTGGTTTTACTTGCTGTTCATTTGAATACAATTTCATTAATTCTTTGCTTGGATTTTTTCCAAGAAGATTTTCCATGGATCCACGATGCATAAATGGTTGATCCATATTAATCACAGGATAGAATAGTATCTGAAAATCCGGTCTGTTTTCTTCTGTGAAATGAGTTGCTGCAGTAGACGCTAAATGTCCTCCGGCGGAAGACCCCATAATTCCTATTTTATGTGGATCGACTCCCCATTCAGCAGCATGCTGGCGCACTAATTTGATTGCTTGTTGGGCATCACTTAGGGGGACATCGTGATGTCCGTTTGGCATTCTATATTTTAATACAACATATGTAATACCTTGTCCATTAAACCAATCTGCCATATCCAGACCTTCGTGATTCATAGCTAAACGTACATATCCTCCTCCAGGACATGCAATAATAGCCATTCCATTACATTTCTTTGCCGGGAAAATGGTTATAGTTGGATTTACCACATTGGCAACTCTTCCTCCATTTAAATCTTCTTCTGTCCCTGTAAGTCCGTTACTATTGGGCGCACCGTTGCTCCATAAAGGAATTATAATTGGTTTTTGTGCAAAAGCAAATGTTGTCATGACCATTGCTGTGAAAATTAAACTAATAATTTTTTTCATATTCTTTTGATTTAATGATTATATCTCATTGATGTTTTAATCATATAGTAAATAAGAATTACATATGCTATTAAAGCGACAAGTTCACTCGTCGGATTACTCAGCCAACTTTCATTGATGAGATTAATTCCACCAAAACGCAAAGCTGCACTGGCTACTCCCATTAATGCTCCACCGGCAATGAAACCTGAAGCGATGAGCGTTCCTTTTTCTCCTCGTGCAGAATTGATTGAAGCATCTTTACTCCGGGTAGTAACATACCAATTGATGGCACCTCCTATTAAAAGAGGTGTGTTCAATTCAATAGGAATAAACATACCTAATGCAAAAGCCAATGCTGGAATTTTGCACAATGTTAGTATGATAGCTATGACTGCTCCTATACCATATAGTAACCAAGGCGCACCAGTTCCGCTCATCAGAGGTTCTATTACGGCAGCCATTGCATTAGCTTGTGGTGCAGCTAGTTGTCCACTGGTAAAACCATATGTTTGATTAAGAATCATGATTACAATGCCAACTGTGGCGGCAGAAACTAATGTGCCGAGGAATTTCCAAGTTTCCTGTTTAGCAGGGGTAGATCCTAACCAATAACCAATTTTCAAATCAGTAACAAAACTGCCTGACATGGATAATGCAGTACAAACGACTCCTCCCATAATCAACGAAGCGACCATTCCACCTGTACCGGATAATCCAGCTGCAACCATAACTACAGAGGCTAAAATCAATGTCATAAGTGTCATGCCTGAGACAGGATTTGTACCTACTATGGCTATTGCGTTAGCCGCTACCGTAGTAAATAAGAATGCAATTACAGCAACTACTACAATGGCAATTATACTTTGTATTAGATTTCCTTTCATCACATCGAAAAAGAAAAAAGCAAAGATGATAAGTAAAGTAAAGATGGAACCGAAAATAATAATTTTCATTGGTATATCACGTTGAGTACGCTTTGCTTTCTTTTTAGATCCTCCTTTTCCTTTCATTTCTGCAATAGCTAGACTAACGGCACTCTTTATAATGTTCCAAGAACGAAAGATTCCTATAATACCAGCCATCGCAATACCACCTATACCAATACTTTTTGCGTAAGATTTGAATATTATTTCAGGAGACATTTCATGAATTGTTTGGGTAATGCTAGGATCCCACATATTTAAGATTTGATTACCGAATATTAAGTTCATTCCGGGAATAATAATCCACCAAACAAATAGTGAACCGAAACAGATAATAGCAGAATATTTTAAACCGACAATATATCCTAAGCCTAATACGGCAGCACCCGTATTGACTTTAAAGAGCATTTTTGTTTTATCAGCAATTGTTTCACCCCATCCACATACACGTGTTGTAAAATTTTCATTCCACCAACCAAACGTTGAAATAATAAAATCATAAAGTCCTCCGATAATACCGGCTATAAGTAATGGCTTTGCCTGATTACCTTTTTTTTCTCCGGATACCAATACTTGAGTTGTAGCTGTTGCCTCAGGAAAAGGGTATTTGCCATGCATATCCTTAACAAAATATTTACGGAATGGAATAAGAAATAAAATTCCTAATATACCACCAAGTAAGGAGCTTATAAAAATTTCGAAAAAATGAACAGTCAATTCCGGGTATTTACCTTGAAGTATATACAAGGCAGGCAAGGTGAATATTGCACCAGCTACAATGGCTCCTGAACAAGCGCCGATAGATTGAATAATGACATTTTCACCCAATGCATTTTTTCTTTTAAAGGCTCCTGAAATACCAACAGCTATGATGGCGATTGGAATTGCGGCTTCAAAAACCTGTCCTACTTTTAAACCAAGGTAAGCGGCGGCTGCAGAAAAGAGTACAGCCATTGCAAGTCCCCAAAGAACGGACCAAATAGTAACTTCGTGATATTCTTTTTTGGGAGACATCAATGGTTGATATTCTTCTCCCGATTCAAGTTCACGGAATGCATTATCGGGAAGACTTTCGAATTTTTCTTCTTCTTGTTTCATCAGTAATGATTTATGAATGTTTTTTAACTGAGCTTCAAAATTAATAAAAAAATGATTTGTCTTACGAAAAATATGCATAAAAAGCTTTACTTTTCCCGAATATTGTCTTAAATTTGCCGAGTTTTGTAAAGTGTAGTTGGCAAAATGGATAAAACAATAGAACATTTGGGTGTCGTTCAAAGTATTGAAGGCATGCTGATTCATGTAGAAATAATTCAGGTATCTGCTTGTGCTGCTTGTTCTGCGAAAGGTTTGTGCAGCTCTGCGGAAAGCAAAGTGAAAACAGTTGATATATTCGATAAAGACGCCAAAAATTATTCGGTGGGAGATCAGGTTAATATTATTGGAACAACATCAATGGGGCTTCAAGCTGTGATGTGGGCTTTTGCCATTCCTTTCGTAATAATTTTAGTAGCATTATTTGTTTCGTTTACGTTAACGAATGGAAATGAGTCTTTATCTGGTATCATTGCTCTCTTATCCATCATCCCTTATTACTTTATTTTATATTTGATGCGTAATAAGATGTCTAAGAAATTTACATTTAAATTAAAACCTATAAATAGTTGATTTATGAATTTAATTCTAGTGGCATTAATTTCATTGGGAGCGATTGGATTAGTCTCTGCGATAGTCCTCTTTGCTGCTTCAAAGAAATTTGCCGTGTATGTTGACCCTCGTATTGCAGAAGTGGCGGCAGCGCTACCTCAGGCAAATTGCGGCGGATGTGGTTATCCTGGATGTTCTGGTTTTGCTACTGCATGTGTTACTGCTTGTGATAGTACAAAATCAATAGAGGGTAAATTCTGTCCGGTAGGGGGGCAGGCGGTTATGGAAAAAGTTGCTTCCATTTTAGGACTGCAAGCTGCTCCATCAGAGCCTAAAGTTGCGGTAGTAAGGTGCAATGGCAGTTGTGAGAATGCTCCGCGTAAGGTAAAATATGATGGTGCCATGTCGTGTAAAGTTGTTCATGCGACATGCGGGGGAGAGACTGGGTGTTCTTACGGATGTTTAGGCTGTGGTGATTGCGTAGCTGCATGTCAATTTGATGCAATCAAAATGAATCCGGTAACTGGATTACCTGAAGTTGACGAAGATAAATGTACATCTTGCGGTGCTTGCGTAAAAGCATGCCCTCGCAAAATTATCGAACTACGACCAAAGGGAAAGAATAACAGGCGAATGTATGTGCAATGTGTCAATAAGGATAAAGGTGCAGTTGCCCGTAAGGCTTGTACCGTATCTTGTATCGGTTGTGGTAAATGTGTGAAAGTTTGTCCTTTTGAAGCAATTACTTTGGAAAATAATTTGGCATATATTAATCCTGATAAATGTCGATTATGTCGTAAATGCGAACCAGAATGTCCGCAAAACGCTATTATTGCAATGAACTTTCCTCCTCGTAAGCCAAAAGCTGAAAATAAACCTGATATTATAGCTCCTGTAGTAGAAGCATAAATTTAAGAAAATATAAATAAAAAAAGATATAATAATAGTGAAGACATTTAGAATTGGTGGAATTCATCCATCTGAATATAAATTGTCTGCCGGAAAGGCGATTGAAATTCTTGCTTTACCAAAACAAGCAGTTTTTCCTTTGTCTCAGCATATTGGTGCACCTGCAGTTCCTTGTGTTGCAAAAGGCGATGTAGTTAAAGTAGGTACAAAGATAGCGGAACCGGGTGGATTCGTATCGGCAGCTATTTTTTCTTCCGTGTCGGGCAAGGTTAGTAAAATAGATAATGTAGTGGATGCTACAGGTTACCCGAAGCCTGCTATTTTTATAGATGTGGACGGTGATGAATGGGAGGAATCAATTGATCGTAGTGAGACACTGGTAAAAGAGTGTAAGTTGACTCCGGAAGAAATTGTTACAAAAATAAAAGAAGCAGGCATTGTGGGTATGGGAGGTGCAAGTTTTCCAACTCATGTAAAACTTTGTCCTCCTCCAGGGACTAAAGCTGAGTGTATTATTGTTAATGCAGTTGAATGCGAGCCTTATTTGACCGCCGATCATTGTTTAATGATGGAAAAATCGGATCAGATTCTTGTCGGATTGGCAATTATGATGAAAGCTGCGAAAGTTAATAGGGGATATATTGGTATAGAAAATAATAAACCAGATGCTATTAAATTATTGACTGAAAAAGCAAAAGAATATCCTGATATCGAGATTGTTCCTCTGAAAGTAAAGTATCCGCAAGGAGGGGAAAAACAATTGATAGATGCTGTTGTTCATCGTCAAGTGCCTGCACCACCTGCAATTCCTGTTAATGTGGGTGCTATTGTACAGAATGTAGCGACTGTATATGCTGTTTATGAAGCTGTCCAAAAAAATAAGCCATTATTTGAAAGAATAGTAACGGTTACCGGTAAGTCTGTGAAAAAACCTTCTAATTTTTTGGCTCGTTTGGGAACGCCAATGAGTCAATTAATAGATGCAGCTGGAGGTCTTCCAGAAGATACAGGTAAGATTATCGGAGGTGGTCCTATGATGGGTAAAGCTTTAACTCATACAGATGTACCTATTTATAAAGGAAATAATGGAATCTTGATAATAAGAGAAAAAGAAGCTGTTAGAACAACTCCGCAGCCATGCATCAGATGTGCTAAGTGTGTTAGTGTATGTCCGATGGGTTTAGAACCTTATTTGTTGGCAACATGTTCTAAACTTCATGATTGGGAGAAAGTTGAAGCCGAGGATATTACTTCATGTATTGAATGTGGGTCCTGTCAGTTTACATGTCCTTCTCACCGTCCTTTATTGGATATGATTAGAATGGGAAAAACAACAGTAATGGGTATTATACGTACTCGTAACGCTAAAAAATAATTTGACAAAATTATGGCAAATAAATTAATTGTATCCTTGTCACCTCACATTCATGGTAATGACAGTGTGGAAAAAAATATGTACAGCGTATTAATTGCGTTGATTCCTGCATTTTTAGTCTCATTACTCTTTTTTGGTGTAGGTGCTGCAGTAGTAACTTTAACGTCGGTTGCTTCTTGTGTGTTTTTTGAATGGGCTATTACAAAGTACATTCTTAAGAGAGATAAACTTACGATATGTGATGGTTCGGCTATTTTAACCGGAGTGCTTTTGGCTTTTAATTTGCCTTCTAATCTTCCTGTCTGGATTATTATTATAGGAGCATTAGTTGCTATAGGTGTTGGTAAAATGACATTTGGCGGTCTTGGTAATAATCCGTTAAATCCGGCTTTAGTTGGTCGAGTTTTCCTTTTGATATCTTTTCCTGTGCCAATGACGACGTGGCCACGGCCTGGTCAGTTCTTTTCATATATTGATGCCGAGACTGTAGCGACACCATTAGCTGTAATGAAGGGAGTCATAAAAGGTACTCCTGGTATGTCTTTGGAGAATTTACCAGATGCCTTCTCTGTATTTATCGGTCATACTGCCGGAAGTTTAGGTGAAGTTAGTGCAGCTGCACTTTTGATAGGTTTTGTTTATCTACTGTGGAAAAAGGTGATAACTTGGCACATTCCAGTTTCTATTTTAGCTACAGTATTTGTTGTGGCAGGATTGTTCCATTTGATTAATCCGACACTTTATGCATCACCAGCAAATCATTTACTTAGTGGAGGTTTGATGCTTGGGGCTATTTATATGGCAACCGATTATGTGACTTCTCCTATGACGCATAAAGGAATGATTCTTTATGGTGTTTGCATTGGCTTTTTGACTATTGTTATTCGCTTATTTGGGGCCTATCCGGAAGGAATGTCGTTTGCTATTCTGATAATGAATGCATTTACTCCATTGATTAATACGTATATAAAACCAAAAAGATTCGGGGAGGTTGAGAAAAAATGAAAAAATTAGAATCATCTTTAAAAAACATGACGGTGGTACTTACATCTATTTCCGTCATAGCCGGAGGTTTGTTGGCTTACGTTAATGAAGTTACTCAAGGTCCGATAGAACAAATAAATGCGAAAAATTTATCGGAGGGTATTAAGAAAGCAATAGGGGAACCTTCTGCTAGATTAACAAAAACCGATACTTTAAAATCAGGTGATGTTGTTTATACGACAGATAAGGGTGTAGCTGTCGCATCTAATGATCCTAACGGATTTGGTGGAAATTTAGAAGTCCTTGTCGGGTTTGATAATGACGGTAACGTGAAAGGTTATACAATTCAAAAATCTTCAGAAACTCCGGGTTTAGGAGCCAAAGCAAAAGATTGGTTTCAAAAGGGAGCAAAAGGTAATATAATTGGTAAAAATCCAGGTACAATTAATTTCAAAGTTACTAAAGACGGTGGAGAAATAGATGCTATTACAGCATCGACAATTACTTCACGCGCCTTTTTGAGGGCTGTGAATAATGCGTATCAGGCATTTAAATCGGGAACAGCTAATGCAACTAAACAAAATTCTTCAGAGGCATTGACTGATTCTATAAATGTTAAACCATAAAAAAGGAACATAGACTATGAGTAATTTTAAAGTTTTGATGAACGGTATCATCAATGAAAACCCGACATTTGTACTTTTATTAGGTATGTGTCCAACATTAGCAACTACATCATCAGCCATTAACGGTTTATCAATGGGGTTAGCGACAATGTTTGTATTAATTTGTTCAAATGTGGTTATTTCAGCATTGAAAGATTTAATACCAGATATGGTACGTATACCTTCATTTATTGTA
>CAZKSK010000110.1:0-7403 GCA_964555225.1 uncultured Bacteroides sp. | reverse complement strand
GATGGGTCAGGGCTTCAGCCGATATATGAAGAAACCGAATATGACTGGGTTACCCATGAAGCTGTTATCACAAAAGATGAAGTAGCTATTGCCATTTTAGGGCATCGTCCTATGAAAAATTCTAAAGATACAATTGATATGCATGATCCTGCCAATCCGGGGCAAGAAGCAGGGTGGGGACCTTCAGGCACAAGAGAAAAGGCAACAGGTCTGGCTATTATCAATTTAAGGACCCATGAATTTACATTAGCCGGACAAATTCCTTATGGAAGCGGTTTTTGGCATGTAAATGGAAGCGCTGATGGAAATTGGGCTGTAGGCGATGATTTTGCAAGAGACATATTTTTAATCGATCGTCATACAGGAGAACGGATTTTGCTCTCTACAGGACATAAAGTAACTGCAGAAGATCATCCTCATCCTACTTTTTCTGCTGATGGCACGAAAGTTCATATTCAATCTGCCATGCTTTCCGAGGATGGTAAATCATTGAATATTTGTGTAATTAAATTACCGGATTACTTATTAAATCGTTATAGAAATAAGATAAAATAATATGAAGACTAAAAATTTATATGCATTGATTGCTTTATTAATCAGTGCGCAGTCAATATATGCTCAAATTCCTGTTATGACTACGGGTGGACAGAGTATGCCGAACGAATGGATTGATCAGGATACAGGACATAAAGTGATAAAATTAACGAGAAGAGATGGTATCAATATGAGTTTTTATTTTCATAACAATCCATTTGTGGGTGATGATATGATTTTTTGTGGAGGTAATAAAAAAGGAAGAAGTGATGATAATGTGAAAAAGGAAATATATAATATGAATGTTGGTAACTTGCAAATGTATAAAGTAAACTTAAGAACTTTGGGTATTGAGCAAATTACTCATGAAAAATTTCCCGTTCACACGGAAATAGTTTGTAAAAAGACAAAGGAAATTTTTTATCAAAACAGGGATAGCGTAATAAGTTTTAATATTGCTACGAAAAAAAGAAAGCTTGTTTGTGTTTTACCTAACTTTTATGGAATTGTTACTGTTAATAAAGATGGTACTTTCTTGGCCGGTACCTATTCCGATCCTAAAGAAAGAGACATATATAAAAATAATCCGGCCAAAAAAGATTTCTTTAATCTTATTTATGATGCGAAATTGCTTCATACTTTGTTTTTGATTGATTTAAAGACAGGAAAGGTTTCCGATATATATTCTGAGAAGGCTTGGTTAAATCATTTACAGTTTTCACCTACAGATCCTCATTTGCTTATGTTTTGTCATGAAGGACCTTGGCACAAGGTGGATCGTATTTGGACCATTGATGTGGTAAAGAAAGGACGGCCGCATTTGATTCATGAACGTACGATGGATATGGAGATTGCAGGTCATGAATGGTTTGGAGCTGATGGAAAGCATATCTATTTCGATTTACAGAAACCTAGAGGTGAAACGTTTTTTGTCGGTAAGGTTGATTTGAAAACATATAAAGAACAAGATTTTGAGTTGCAGCGTAATGAATGGTCGGTTCATTATACTACATCATGGAAAGAAGATGTTATTGCGGGTGATGGCGGTGATTCTACATCCGTGGCAAAGGCTAAGGATGGTAAATGGCTTTATTTGTTCCATTTTGACGGTAAAAATCTTAAATCCACCAAATTGGTAAATATGAAAAATCATAATTATCATTTGGAACCGAATGTCCATTTTTCACCGGATGACAAATGGATTATTTTCAGAGCTAATTTTGAAGGCTTTGATAATGTATATGCTGTAGAACGGTAACAAATGGGATTTGTTAAATAACTTTTGAATAACTATCTTAGATAAAAATAAAAAATGAAGAGCAATCTCTTAAAGACGAATATCTTATGTGTGGCAATATTTATGTCTGTATTTTCATTAGCGTCTAATACAATCCCTCCTGTTGTTGCAACCAGACCGGATTCCTTAATTCAGAAGGACGAGATGTCTCGTGTTTATTTGTCACCTGTGAGGATTGTGTGGATGAATGATAGTGACGGGCACTTGATACAAAATAGTCATCGTCTGTTATGTAAAGGAGACGGACAAGCCGAAATGGGTAAGAGGGATATGATGGAAGTGAAGCATTCAGGAGAAGAAGCTCCGTCTGTATTACTTGATTTTGGTTGTGAACTTCATGGTGGCTTGCAAATCGTATTGGGAGGAAGTAGTAGAAGGAAGCCCCAACGGATTCGTATTAGATTCGGTGAATCGGTAGGTGAATGTAATAGTGAGACACTGGAAGATGAGTGGAAGGTAAATTATTCTACGAATGATCATGTATCACGCGATATAACTTTACGTGTTTCTCGCAATGGTTCCAGTGAATATGGAAATACGGGTTTCCGATTTGTGCGATTAGATTTTCTGGAACCGAATGCGACTACTTATGTGAAGGAAATCAGAGCAATTCTTAGGTATCGGGATATTCCATATTTAGGATCATTTCACTCTAATGATGAACGACTGAATAAAATCTGGATGACAGGAGCTTATACTGTTCATTTAAATATGCAGGAATATCTTTGGGATGGAATAAAGCGTGATCGTCTTATTTGGTTAGGTGATATGCATCCCGAAGTTTCTACTTTAATGTGTGTTTTCGGGAACAATCGGATCATAGAAAAAACATTGGATAAGGCATGTGAACAATATCCGTTACCAAGTTGGATGAATGGGATGAGCGCCTATTCCATGTGGTACCTTATTATTCATTATGAATGGTATATGTATAGCGGGGATATAGATTTTCTTCAGAAACATAAAGCATATATTCGGGGACTGGTCGATTTGATGGCAAGTAAGATTCATAAAGATGGAAGTGAAGATCTTTCTCCATCTCGTTTTTTGGATTGGCCTTCTTCACCTAATCCCAAAGGGGTAGAATCCGGTTATCGTGCTTTATTAAGCTGGGCATTGGATGATGCGGCTAAACTTGCCGGATTTTTAAATCTTTCGCAGACAGTTGAGACTGCGACGAATGCAAAAAACAGATTGAACGAGAAAATAATGCCTCCCAATAATTTAAAACAGGCTGCCGCTCTAATGGCGATTGCGGGAACGATGAAAGCAGATAAGGCTTGTAAGGATGTAGTTTCTGTTGGAGGGGCTAAGGGCTTTTCTACTTTTTATGGGTATTATATGTTACAGGCTTTAGCCGAAGCCGGCAGATATCAGGAAGCCCTGGACATAATTAGTCAGTACTGGGGTGGAATGTTGGACATGGGTGCTACTACATTCTGGGAAGATTTTAATCTGGATTGGACAAAAAATGCTGCACGATTGGATGAATTGACTCCTTCCGGGAAAAAAGATATTCATGGCGATTTTGGTGCTTATTGTTATCCGGGTTATCGTCATAGTTTGTGTCACGCATGGTCTTCCGGACCTACTGCATGGATGACTCATCATATTATGGGTGTGGAAGTTTTGGAGCCAGGCTGTCAAAAAATTCGTATAAACCCGCATTTGGGGAATTTGAAATGGGTAAAGGGAACGTTTCCTACGCCTTATGGCTTAGTCAGTATTCATATAGAGAAAGATGCTGTATCCGGAAAAATAAAAATCCATTATGAAAAGCCTTCGGAAGTAACTGTTGTTGCAAATGAGAATTGACAACTAAAGAAACCATGAAGAAATTATTAATCTTAAGTTTGGCTTTATGTCTAAATACGGTTCTTTTAGCTGAGGGTAAGGACAAAACCGTAAAATATAAGGTTTATCAGTTCGCAGAAAATCAAGTGCCTGTAATTGACGCAAATACGGATGACTGGAATTGTGTACCTGAAAGTTATGCCTTAACGGAACAAGACTTAAAAGAAGATGAAGGAAAACACAAGGCTCCGGATCCTTCAACATTAAAAGTCAAGGTAAAAGTAGGCTGGAATGTAAAGACTCAAAGGCTGTATTTCCTTTATCAGGCGACAGATAATTATTGGCGTTTTAGCGAAAATTCTTTGAATACCGATATTTTTGAGGTCGTCGTAGACGGAGACTGTTCAGGCGGACCGTTCATCGATCGATTTCATCCGACCGCGCCTAAAGATGTGTGGCAAGCCTGGTTCAATTTTCACGGATGCCAGGCTCAGAATTATCATATATTCACGCCTCCGCATGGACGTGACTGGTGTATGTATTGGGGACCGCAGATATGGCTTAAGAAGAAACCATATTCTGATTATGCCTATCATTATTCTTTCAAGGAAGGAGAAAGCGGTGATCTGACTTTAGAATTTTATATAACTCCTTACGATTATGCTGCAGCAGACGGACCTGAATTTTCAAAACAAACTGTTTTAAAGGAAGGAAACAATATCGGGCTTTGCTGGGCAGTGATAGATTGGGATGCAAATCCTTCATCGAAAGACGGATTTTGGAATTTATCCGATCAGCATACCATGTATGGTAATGCCGATTATCTGAGACATTTTGTTTTAATGCCTATTGGTAAATAAATATGAATGAAAAACATTGACTATGAGAATAAATAATATTGTTAGAATTTGTGTCGGCTCTTCCTTAATAATGGCTTTGCTGACATTTTCATCGGGTTTACGGGCGCAGACAGCGGGTTCGGTCTCCGGATTGAATTCTCGCGAATTTTCCAAATACTGGAAGATTGAATCGGAGAGTCCGGATTATAAACAACATTTTTCGGGTGATACATTGGAAATTGTAGCTCCAAAAGGATTGACGCTGTGGCGGAGAGAAAAGATGTCCGGTTATACTACAATAGAATATGACGCTTGTATAGTAAAGAAGAATTCGACTGATAGATTGAGTGATCTGAATTGTTTTTGGATGGCAACCGATCCACAATCAATCAATAATTTAATGAAGAGAATGAAATGGAGAAATGGAATTTTCAATCGTTATTATTCTTTACAAATGTATTATATGGGGTATGGCGGAAATAATAATACAACCACGCGATTCCGTCGTTACGATGGAGATTATGCTTCATTTGAAAAAGAACAGAAACGTCCGGCCATTTTAAAGGAGTATACAGATGCAAAACATTTATTGGCTCCCAATCATTGGTATCATGTGAAGATACAGAATAAGGGGAATCGTGTTCTGTATTTTCTTGACGGTGAACTTTTGGTGGATTATCGAGATCCTTCTCCACTGACATCCGGATGGTTTGGTTTTCGTACTACTTTGTCGCATGTTCGCATTACCGGTTTTCACTATTCAAGTGTAGAACCTGATTTCAAGACGGTATCTTTGCATTGGATAGGGAAAACTCCATCTGCCGATACTCCGTCTACTTGGGGTATACCGTTTGAGAAGGGAGTAGTAAAATCGAATTCTAATTACATTTTACTGACAGATAAAGGACAGGAATTATCAATGGATCATTGGAAACTTGCAAGTTGGCCGGACGGTTCCATCAAATGGATGGGTGTTTCTGCCGAAATACCTCGGAATACTTCTTCTTTGAAATTAAAAGTCGAAGAACGTCCGAAAAAAAATACCAAGCGAAATGAATCTCCTCAAATAACGATAAGTGAGACAAAAGATAAGCTTATTGTCAATACAGGTGTATTAAAAGCTTATTTCTCGAAACAAGGACAACATTTGTTTGATAGTTTGCAATATCAGGGAAGAACTATTGCCGGTGCGGCTTCTTTGGTTTGTAATACAACGGTAGATTCATATATGAGCAGATTGTCCAAGATAACAATCGAGAGAAGGGGTGACATTGCAACAGTAGTGAAAGTAGAAGGAACTCATGGAAATTCAACTCGGGAATGGTTGCCGTTCACTGTCAGATTATATTTCTATGCAGGAAGCGAACGGATAAAAATGATGCATTCTTTTGTCTTTGACGGTGATCAGGATAAAGATTTTATTAAAGGGCTCGGAATTGTATTTGATGTACCTATGCGTGAAGAACTTTATAATCGTCATGTTGCTTTCGGTAATGAAAAAGGAGGAGTATGGAGTGAACCGGTCCAACCGTTAGTTGGCCGAAGAATGTTGATGGAAGATGGAAAACGTGATTTCCAGGAAATGCAGATGAGAGGAGAGAGAATTCCCGATACAAAAGAATTTAATAAGGATAATCAGGAGTTGCTTCATTATTGGGCATCTTGGAATGGATATCGTCTTTCTCAGTTGTCGCCTCGTGCTTTCAGTGTTCGTAAAAGAACCCATAACGATCGTCCTTGGATAGGAACAATCGAAGGAAATCAATCTGATGGTGTTGCTTTTCTGGGTGATATTAGTGGTGGGTTATCTGTATGTCTTGAAGATTTCTGGCAAAGTTACCCTACAACGTTGGAGATTACGGATGCTTGTCAGTCTACAGCTCATTTGACAGTCTGGTTATGGAGTCCGGAAAGTGAACCGATGGATTTGCGTCATTATGATCATGTAGCTCATAACTTGCTTGCTAGTTATGAAGATGTTCAACCCGGAATGAGTACGCCTTATGGAATAGGGAAGACTCATGTTCTCCAATTGGAAGCAAATTCAGGCTATCGAGGGAAAGCTGATTTTGCAAAAGCGGCAGATCATTTGTGTTCTTCTCCTCAGATATTGCCTACGCCGGAATATTTGCATCAGGTACACGCGTTCGGTATATGGAGTTTGCCTGATAGTTCTACCGTATTTCGTGCCAATATAGAAAATAGATTAAATCGTTATATTGATTATTATGAAACATCCGTTAAACAAAACGGATGGTATGGTTTTTGGAATTATGGAGATTTCATGCATGCATATGATCCTGTTCGTCATGAATGGCGTTATGATGTCGGAGGTTTTGCCTGGGACAATACCGAGTTAGGAACCGATATGTGGTTGTGGTATTCATTTCTTCGTAGTGGTCGCCGTGATATCTGGGATTTAGCCAAAGCCATGGCAAGGCATACTTGTGAGGTAGATGTTTACCATATGGGTGAATATGCAGGATTGGGAAGTCGTCATAATGTAAGCCATTGGGGATGTGGCGCGAAAGAAGCCCGTATAAGTCAGGCGGCCTGGAACAGATTTTTATATTATTTGACAGCCGATGAACGAAGCGGAGATTTGATGACGGAAGTGAAAGATGCCGATCAAAAACTTTATAAACTTGATCCTATGCGTTTGGCCCAACCTCGTAGTAAATATCCTTGTACGGCTCCTGCACGTCTTCGTATCGGTCCTGATTGGTTGGCATATGCAGGAAACTGGATGACCGAATGGGAACGTACCGGAAATACCAAATATAGAGATAAGATTATTGCGGGCATGAAAAGCATTGCAGCATTGCCTCATGGTTTGTTTACCGGTCCTTTGGCGCTTGGCTTTGATCCGGCTACCGGAATTGTTACCAGTGAATGTGATACGACTCTTCAGTGTACAAATCATCTGATGACAATTATGG
>CAZKSK010000109.1:0-7465 GCA_964555225.1 uncultured Bacteroides sp. | reverse complement strand
TATCAGTTTCGAAGCTGGTGGTAATATAGCATATAACAAGAGTGAAGTTCTTGATTTAGGTGGAGATACTTATGTTGATAGTTACTCAGGAAATGATTGCTACTATGCATTAGATTGGGTTGGACATCGTTTGAATTGTTTCTATGGTTATAAAACGGCAGGTGTGTTCCAGACTCAACAAGAATTGGATAGCTGGCCTGCATATAAAATGGATAAACAGACTCGTCGTTTGGGTGATTTGAAATATGTAGATACCGATGGTAATGGTTCTGTAGATGCTAATGACCGTGTTGTTTTGGGTTCAATGGATCCTAGTTGGACATTCGGTTTCCATTTCAACTTAGGATATAAGAACTTTGATTTGACAGCATTCTTCCAAGGTGCAGCAGATGTTCATCGTTATGTTTCGGAAGGTTTAGGCAGTTTAAGTGCATCAACTTCTAAGTTGAATACTCTTTGGAGAGATTCTTGGACACCGACTAATACCGGTGCAAAATATCCTCGTATTACTGAATATGGTGTAAGCAATACACAATATTGTGATTTCTGGTTGCAGAATGCTTCTTATCTTCGCATGAAAGATTTGCAAGTTGGTTATACTTTCCCGAAAAGTATTTTGAGCGTTCTTGGTGTTAGTAAAATGAGAGTTTATTATAGTGGCCAGAACTTGTTTACTGTTACCGGAATGTTGAAAGGCTGGGATCCTGAAAGTCCTTCCGGTCGTGGTAACGGATTCCCTCAGACAATGATTAATTCTATTGGTGTAAATCTTACTTTCTAATATTAAAATACGATATGAATATGAAAAAGATATTATATGCAGTTTCAATGGCATTGATGGTATCGCTGTCTGGTTGTTCTGACTTTTTGGACAGAGTACCTTCCGATGCACTTTCACCATCAACATTTTGGTCAAGTGAAAGTGATGCGCAATTAGCTTTGACGGGTTGCTACAACAAGTTGGAATCTATCTATGGCGGTTACAATATGATTTATTGGGATTGTACTTCGGACAATTATTTCAATAATTTTTCTTGGGAAGGTTATAAAACACTTTCTGACGGTAACAATACAGCGAATGATACCGGTAAAGGTTTCTTTGACTTTTTAGATATCCGTGCTTGTAACGAATTTCTTGAGAACGAACAGAAAGTAAAATGGACATCTGCGGCAACCGAAAACCAATATAAGTCGGAAGCTCGTGTTCTCCGTGCCTTATTCTATTTCTGGAAGACAGAATGCTATGGTGATTTTCCATACTTTACCACTGTTTTGGCTACTCCGGCTGATGGCTTGATAGAAAGAACTTCTGTTTCAACGATTCGTGATTTCATTGTATCTGAGTTAACGGATTGTATACAGTATTTGCCTAATAAGAGTGATGCGGTAGAAGGACGTATCAATAAACAGTTCTGCGAAGGTTTGTTAATGCGTTATTACTTATATCGTAGCGATTATACCAATGCATTGAAATATGCTAATATGATTCGTGACAGCAAACAAGTAAGTATTCCTGCAGGAGTAAGTTATGCTGACTGTTTCTTGACTGCCAATCAGTATGATTCCGAAACTATTTTCGATCATTCTTATATTGCATCGACCAGTATGGACTTGTACGATCCTCCTTTCTTAGCTAATGGAATGGGTGGTTGGTCATCTGTTGTTCCTACTTTGGATTTAATGGATTCCTTTGAATGTATTGATGGCAAGACAATAGATCAATCTCCTCTTTATGACCCGACAGAACCATTCTTGAATCGTGATCCTCGTTTGCGTGCTTCCATAGTATATCCGGGCCAACCTTATTCAGGTTATTCCAAATGTTATAACAGTATGCCGAAGCAAATCGATGGTCAGTCAAATCCGGATTATTGTACAAATGCTGATAATTCTTCTAAATCAGGTCTTCAATTAGGTAAGTATTTCCAAGCTGCTAATATCAATGCAAACAATATTTCAAGTACGACAGTGCATTTCAAGGTTATGCGTTATGCGGAAGTATTGCTTACAATCGCTGAATGTGAGATCGAATTGAATCAGAATTTGAGTGATGCCATTGATTGTATTAATATGATCAGAACGCGTGCCGGCATGCCGAAGGTTGATGAAACTGTTTACAATAATCAAAGTAGTTTGCGTACTTTAGTTCGTCGTGAACGTAGAGTTGAATTGAACGGAGAAGGTCTTCGTCGTGCCGATTTGGTTCGTTGGGGAACTATTACGAATATCTTGAGCAAGTTTAAGGTTCAGCATCTTGATGGAGATATTACAAACGAGAAAGACAATAATGGTGATTATAAGGTAAAGGTTACAGGACGTTCAGATATCTATACGAACTATAACTTTACAGATTCCCATATATTGTTCCCGATTTATCAGAAGTATATTGATATTAATCCGAAACTGAAACAGAATCCGGGATATTAATTTCTGATCGTTATATTTATAAAAGAAGGTGGTGCCACGTGCACTGCCTTTTTTTATATTAATCAGTCAATTTTATTTTTTCTTTGATTTTTCTTTGTATTTTTGTTCTATAAGATAACTAGTTATGAAAAAATCCGGCTTAATAGTAGTATGTATGATTCTTTTTTCTTTTTTTTCTTGCACAACGAAGCAGGCTAAAGAAAAAACAAATCAAATACCATTTCTCTTTCCTGATTATACCTTTGTAACGATACCGAATAATATAGCTCCTTTAAATTTCGAGATTAAGGGTGCTTCTTTTGTCAAAGCAGATTTTGAGATGGAAGGTAAATTGTTAAAAACAATAACAGGGAATCATACAATTGCTATTTCGGATAAGATTTGGCATGAATGGCTTTCTGCATATAAAGGAAAATCTTTAAAGATAACGATTTCCATTTGGAATGATTCTCATCCTGATGGTTTGTCTTATCGTCCTTTTACAATTCATATTTCTCCGGATCCTATAGATGGATGGATTGCCTATCGTCTGATAGAACCGGGCTATGAATTATGGCATCAAATGGGAATCTATCAGCGATCATTAACTTCTTTTGAAGAAGACCCTGTAGTGACTAATATGCAAAATCATACAGGATGTGTAAATTGTCATTCTTTTTTAAATTATTCTCCTGAACAATTTATGTTTCATGCACGTGGTGCAGGTGGAGGTACTGTTATCTATTCACATGGTAAATTGAAAAAGATAGATATGTCCGGTCTTAATTTAAAGATGAAAGGTGTTTATCCCATGTGGCATCGTAGCGGAAACTATATAGTTTTTTCTTCAAATAAAACAAATCAGTCTTTTTTTCATGCCGGGAAAGCTCCTATAGAAGTCTATGATCAGGAGTCCGATTTATTTATTTATGATGTTCGCAATAATAGAGAAATTGCAGATCCCCGTTTCACTGATAAATCTTATTTTGAAACATTTCCTGCTTTTTCACCCGATGGAAAATATCTTTATTTTTGCAGGGCAAAAGCCGTAGATATGCCAAAGGAATATCAGAAATTGAAATATGCTCTTTGTAGAGTTCCTTTTAATGAAAAGGAAGGAACTTTCGGTAGCAAGATTGATACTTTATATAATCCGTCAGTAGAAAAGGGTAGTGTCTCTTTTCCTAGGATTTCTCCGGACGGTCAGTATCTTTTATATACGGAAGCTGCTAATGGCACTTTTCCTATATGGCATAGAGAAGCTGATTTGAAAATGATTCGTCTGAACGACGGGAAAAAAATAGATGTCTCGGCATTAAATAGCAAGGAAACGGAAAGTTACCATTCTTGGTCATCTAACGGACGATGGGTGATTTTCAGCAGTCGTAGGATTGACGGACGTTATACCCGTTTGTTTATCGCTCATATAGATAAGAATGGAATAGTTGACAAACCGTTTCTATTACCCCAAAAAGATCCGGAAAGCAATACTCTCCGTTTGAAAAGTTACAATATACCTGAGTTTATCAGCGGAAAAGTCGATTTATCGAAACAGCAGGTTGCCGATTTGTTGAATAAATAAAAAATACTTGTCATGAAAAACAAAAGTTGGATTCTTTTTTTATGGGTAATAGCTGTTTATATGACTTGGCTTCTTGTTTATCCTGAAATCCTTGCATCCTTTGAGGCAAACAGTTTTTTTGTAGCCACGCCTGATTATTTCAATCAAATGTTGACTCTACCCGGTGGTCTTGGAAGTCTCTGTGGTAATTTTGTCGCCCAGTTTTTCCGCTGGCGTGAAATGGGAGCTTTGATTATAGCTTTGATGACTTTAATTATTGCATGGAGTTCATGGCAAATAATTAAATCTTTGAATGTAAAAAACGGACAAGTCGCAGCCTTATTTATTAGTATCGTGTTTGCTATTGTACAACTGAAATGGTTCAGTTTGATAACTTCTGTTCAATTTATATTCTTTTTCTTGGCATTGTATTTATATGTACTTATTCGGAAGAAAAATATCCGTTTGTTCCTTGCTTTGGTATATCTTCCATGTATGGCATGGCTTTTACCTTCCGGATTAGGTTTTTTGTTTTTTATCTTTATAGCAGTTTTAGAGTATAGATTGAGCGGATTCTCTTGGATATTCGTTGTTATTCCGATAGCGGAAGCAGTCTCGTTTCTTGCAATACCTTATTTGTGGAGCCGACTGATCGCTTTTGTTCCTGCTAATCTTTATTTGACATTTGTATCTGTAGCAGATGAAAATATCTGGCCGGTAATTGCCATTACCTTAATTTCGGGATTTTCATTCTGTTTGTGTGTCTTGTTACCTTTAAAAAAAGATCGATTGTTGCAAATAAGTGGAATCATATTAATAATTATCGGCATCGTAGTGATGTCATTTGATTCATCGTCCCGCAATAAGGAATATATGGCTAAGATATATTCATATGCCGGTATAGGTCAGTGGGGAGACATAATAGAAGATATCCCGATGGATAAAGCTCATGATAATCCGCTTTTGTTCCGTTATTTATTGTTGGCTTACAGTGAAACCGGGCAGTTGCCGGATCGTTTGCCGGAGGTAGTTCCTTTAAATACGGAGTCTTTCTATTTTAATCCGGCCAATAAACCCGAAGAAAAAGAATTTAATAGTCTTTTTTACGAAGCTATTGGAATTTATAATGAAGCTATTCACCAAACATTTGAACGGGCAATACAGTCGGACAATGGGATGACATTCCGTAGCTTAAGAATGTTGATTGATTTGAATTTGAAAGCGGGAAATGTGAAGATCGTTGAAAAATATATGGAAATTTTGCGTCACTCCACCTGTCTTGGAAGTTGGATCCAGAAGAGAGAGGCTTTATTGGCTTATTTAAAAACACATCCTGTTCAACAGCCTGATAGAACTGCTGTTCCTACGTTTATAGGATCCCAGCCTTTTGTAACGGAGATGGGGCATTTGGTTAATCAAGATGCGCAAAATTTGAAAAAGATAGATTATTTACTTTGTGGGTTGATGCTTCAAAATGATAAAAATCGTTTTAAAACCGTGTACGATGCCGTTCAATATGAAAAAATCCGGCCACAGGTTCCTGTTTGTTATCAAATGTTTTTAGGAACGAAATAAAGTAAATTAAAAAAAGAAATCGGAGCATTCAATAAGCGGATGCTCCGATCTCTTTTTTTAGTATGAAGCGTTATCTGATCATAAAATTATTATTCATTTCCTTTTTGATTGTTTCGTATATATGCCGTCCATGATTTCAGAATTATTATCGATATCTTTACTGATAACCCAGTAAAACAGTATATATGAAGAGTCATACAATGTTGTACTTGTGCTCTCCAGTTTCCATCCGTATTTACTTAAATAATTCATGACATCCGGCATGGATTTGAGTTCAAGCTTTTCCCCGTTCCCATTCAAAAGTTTGGTAAGATTTATTTTTCCGTCTCCAATCAGGTTCAATGATAAGAAATCATTAAACGTGGTTGATTTTCCACATATTTCCCTGTATACTTTATGCTTATTTTGAGCATATAAAAAAGACGTTGAAGTAAGGAATAGAAAGCATATTAATACACTAAACGTTAATTGTTTTATTTTCATTTTTCATTATAAATTTTATTGAAATCAAAGATAGTAATATATCATCAGATTTTAAAAGCACATTCTAAAATCGAGCATTAAATCTAAAGAATTTGGACTAAATCGCTTCGAAAGGGGTTGAAAAGTCAAATTTTCATAGGTAGAATATATCTTATCGCAAATTTTTCATTAATTTTATGGCAAATATTCAAACAATCTTATGAAGCTGAATAAGATAAAACAAGTTTTAGACGAAAGAGGAAGTAGTCAGACCTGGTTAGCTAAAAGGCTGGGAAAGAGTTTTAGTACAGTGAATGCTTATTGTTGCAATCGCTATCAACCGGGCTTAACGACACTTTTTGATATCGCGGAGATTCTTCAAGTCGATTATAAGAAAGAAGAATAATGAGCAGCAGTTTTATAACAAATAAAGAAAAGTTTCTTTCGGATATAATAAATGGTATTCTTCCTAAGACGGATGCTGTTGACATACTTGTGGGATATTTTTACTATTCCGGTTATGTCGAATTATCCGATAATCTCAAAGATAAGAATATCCGCATCCTTGTCGGACTTGATGTTGATTTACAAATAACCAAACATCTCCGTGAAGTAGAAAACTTCAGACAGGTTTTATCTTCACGGAGCAGTATTAAGGAAGAATACTACAAACAGTTTGTAGAGATATTCAATGATACGGACTTTTTGGATACTGCGGAGAAATTGGAGCAATTCAAGATGTTCTACGGAAAAATTGTAGAGGGGTCATTGGAAATCAGAAAAACACTTGAGCCATGTCATTCCAAAATGTATCTGTTTGCCTATAATGACCAAATGAATGAGGAGGGCGAATTACCGGGAGTGGTGATTACAGGTTCAAGCAACCTTTCTTATCAAGGTTTGACAGGTCGGTTGGAACTGAATGCTCGTTTTAATGATAAAGCAGACTATGAGGAAGGTCAAAAGATCTTTGAAGAACTTTGGAAAGACTCCGTTGTGATTGTAAACAAGAACAATGTAGATGAATGGAATAATAAAGTAATGACTCGTATTTGGTACGATCGGATTTATTCACCATATTTAATGTATATCCGTGTGCTTCATGAATACTTTTCCATTCCTATTAACAAGAATTTGCTTACTCCTTATGATATTACTGATGGTAAATATTCTAATTTAAAATATCAGACGGATGCTGTTCAAATGGTATTAAATGCACTGGAGAGTCATAATGGCGCTATTGTGGCGGATGTGGTAGGTCTTGGGAAAAGTATTATAGCTTCAACCATTGCAAGAAATTTAAAGTTACGAACTATAGTTATTTGTCCCCCTCACTTGTATAAGCAATGGGAGGGATATCGGGATGAATTTGGTTTTACTGCTTCCGTTTTTAGTACCGGTAAGATAGAGGATGCTTTATTCCATTATGAAGAACTGGTAAAAGAAGATGAACAATTTTTA
>CAZKSK010000108.1:0-7477 GCA_964555225.1 uncultured Bacteroides sp. | reverse complement strand
AGTATGTCCTAATTGTGGAGAATTTTATGTTTACCATACTGTATGTGGAGCTTGTGGTTACTATAGAGGTAAGGTAGCAATTGAAAAAGAAGCCGCTGTTTAATTAGCGACAAACTTATAATTATAGCCTGAGAGTTTTGCTCTCCGGCTTATTTATTCTTAAAAAAAATATAATGGAGAAGATTAATGCAGTCATAACGGGCGTCGGCGGATATGTTCCGGAATATGTTCTAAATAATGAAGAACTTTCCAGAATGGTGGATACCAATGATGAATGGATTATGACGAGAATCGGAGTAAAAGAAAGACGAATCCTGAATGAAGAAGGATTGGGTACTTCCTATATGGCACGTAAGGCTGCACGTCAGCTGATGCAAAGGACTAAATCCGATCCCGATTCGATAGATATGGTTATAGTTACGACAAGTACTCCGGATTATCATTTTCCTTCTACCGCTTCTATACTTTGCGATAAATTAGGTTTAAAAAATGCTTTTGCATTTGATTTGCAGGCAGCTTGTTGCGGATTTTTATATACGTTGGAAACAGCTGCATCATTTATCGTTTCAGGTCGTCACAAGAAAATTATTGTGGTGGGTGCCGATAAAATGTCATCAATGGTAGATTATTCGGATCGATCTACATGCCCGATTTTCGGTGATGCTGCAGGTGCCGTAATGATAGAAGCTACAACGGAGGATTGTGGTATTATGGATTCCATTCTTCGTACCGACGGAAAAGGTTTGCCTTTTCTTCATATGAAGGCTGGAGGTTCTGTTTGTCCTCCTTCTTATTTCACGATTGATAATAAAATGCATTTTATTCATCAAGAAGGCAGAACAGTTTTTAAATATGCGGTTTCCTATATGTCGGAAGTAACCGCTAAGTTGGCTGAAAAACATGGGTTGAATAAAGATAATATTGATTGGGTCATCCCGCATCAGGCAAATATGCGTATCATAGATGCTGTAGCAAAGAGGTTGGAAGTGCCAATGGATAAAGTAATGGTAAATATTCAGCGTTATGGTAATACGAGTGCTGCTACACTTCCCCTTTGTCTGTGGGATTATGAAAGTAAACTGAAGAAAGGTGACAATATGTTGTTTACAGCATTTGGAGCCGGATTCACTTATGGAGCAGTATATGTGAAATGGGGATATGATGGCAATAAATCAGGAAAATAAGAAACGTATACATAATAAATGAAAAAACGCATCCCTTATTCAGATGCGTTTTTTTGTCTAAAAATTTTTGGAATATGCATAAAGCCGGTTTTGTAAATATTGTAGGTAATCCGAATGTGGGAAAATCTACTTTAATGAATCTTTTAGTGGGTGAGAGAATTTCTATTGCGACATTCAAGGCCCAGACTACCCGACACCGTATTATGGGCATTCTTAATACGGATGATATGCAAATTGTTTTCTCCGATACTCCGGGGGTCTTAAAACCTAATTATAAACTTCAGGAGTCCATGCTTAATTTTTCAGAATCGGCACTGGCTGATGCGGATATCCTTCTTTATGTGACGGATACGGTTGAAAAGCCTGATAAGAATGCTGATTTTATAGCTCAAGTAGCAAAATTGAATGTTCCGGTACTTGTTTTGATTAATAAGATAGACTTATCTAATCAGAAGGATCTTACTGAACAGGTAGAAACATGGCATAAGCAGCTTCCTGATGCAGAAATTATTCCGATTTCTGCAATATCAAAATTCAATATAGATGTAATATTGCGTAGGATAAAGGAATTATTACCGGATTCTCCTCCTTATTTTGATAAGGATCAGTTGACAGATAAACCGGCGCGGTTTTTCGTGTCGGAAATTCTGAGGGAAAAGATCTTGTTGTATTATGATAAGGAAATACCGTATTCTGTAGAAGTTTCAATAGAACAGTTTCAGGAAAAGAACAAATCTATTCATATTAATGCAGTGATATATGTGGAACGTGATTCTCAAAAAGGCATTATTATAGGTAAGGGAGGTAGAACTCTTAAAAAAGTATCAATGGAAGCCCGCAGAGATTTGGAACGTTTTTTCGGCAAGAGTATCTATTTGGAAACATTTGTGAAAGTCGACAAGGATTGGCGCAACAGTGATGCTGAGCTGAAAAATTTCGGATATAATTTAGATTAAGTGTTAACCCGACTGTGACAGTCGTAATTTTGAAAAGAGAAAAATGGGAAATTTAGTAGCTATAGTTGGACGCCCTAATGTAGGGAAATCCACATTATTTAATCGATTGACACAATCTCGCCAGGCTATCGTTGATGACCAGGCGGGAACAACCCGTGATCGTCAATATGGTAAGTCGGAATGGACAGGACATGAGTTTTCTGTTGTCGATACAGGCGGTTGGGTTGTGAATTCAGAGGATATTTTTGAGGAAGAAATCCGTAAACAAGTGAGATTGGCTATTGACGAAGCTGACGTGATATTATTTGTGGTGGATGTAAAGAACGGAGTGACTGATTATGATCAGGAAGTAGCTGGAATTCTCAGAAAATGCAAGATACCTGTGATTCTTGTAGCCAATAAAACAGATAATAATGATTTTCAATATGGAGCGGCAGAGTTTTATTCTTTAGGATTGGGTGATCCGTATTGTATCTCTGCTTTAACGGGCTTTGGGACCGGAGATTTGCTTGATTTACTTATCAGTAAGTTTAAGAATCCCGTTCAGGAAATTCTTGAAGAGGATATTCCGAGATTTGCCGTTGTTGGAAGACCGAATGCGGGGAAATCATCTATTATTAATGCATTTATCGGGGAAGATCGTAATATTGTGACTGAGATTGCAGGAACGACACGTGATTCTATCTATTCGCGTTATAATAAGTTCGGCTTTGATTTTTATTTGGTCGATACAGCCGGTATCCGTAAAAAAAATAAAGTAACGGAAGATCTGGAATTTTATTCGGTTATGCGTTCTATCCGTGTTATTGAAAACTCAGATGTTTGTATATTGATGCTGGATGCAACACGAGGAATTGAATCTCAGGATTTAAATATATTTTCTTTAATTCAGCGTAATCAAAAGGGTTTGGTAGTAGTAGTGAACAAATGGGATTTAGTAGAAAATAAAGACGCAAAAGTAATGAAAACGTTTGAAGATGCTATCCGTAATCGTTTGGCTCCTTTTGTAGATTTTCCGATAGTATTTGCTTCAGCTATTACAAAACAAAGAATTTTGAAAGTTCTTGAAGAAGCAAAGCAAGTTTATTTAAACAGAAAAACACGTATACAGACAGCTCGGTTAAATGAGGAGATGCTTCCATTGATAGAATCTTATCCTCCTCCTTCAATGAAAGGAAAGTATATTAAAATTAAGTATTGTATGCAATTACCTAATACACAGATTCCTTCATTTGTTTTTTTTGCTAATTTGCCACAGTATGTAAAAGAACCATATAGACGCTTTCTTGAAAATAATCTTCGTCAACGTTGGAATTTAAGTGGAAATCCAGTGAATATTTTTATCAGACAAAAATAATGAAATAAAAAAAGCTGCTATAATTAAGCAGCTTTTTTTATTCTATATGATGAGTTTCTACATCTTTGACTTTCCTGAACAAGTCTGAAGCAAAGATGAAATCATTCAATCGTTTATTAGTAGCAGTGAATATTTCGTCTTTATTTCCTTGCCATTCTTTTATGCCATCACAAATAAAGATGATGTTATCTCCGATACCCATAACAGAATTCATGTCGTGGGTGTTTATAATGGTTGTCATATTGTATTCCGTGGTAATATCGTGAACCAATTCATCTATTACCAAAGAAGTTTTTGGATCCAGTCCTGAATTCGGTTCATCACAAAATAAATATTTGGGTTGAAGGGCAATCGCTCGTGCGATAGCTACTCTTTTTTGCATACCTCCACTTATTTCATCAGGATATTTATTTTGAGCATCCATAAGATTTACACGGTCCAGACAAAACTTGGCTCGTTTTATACGGTCACGCAGAGTGTCTTTAGAAAACATATCCAAAGGAAACATTATATTTTCCAATACAGTCATTGAGTCGAATAAGGCGGCACTTTGAAAAATCATACCCATCTCCCGGCGTAACAGTATCTTGTTTTTTTTGTTCATAGCAAGAAAATTCCTGTTATCGTATAATATTTCTCCTTTTTCGGGAACAAGAAGTCCCACAATACATTTCATGAGAACTGTTTTTCCTGAACCGCTTTGTCCGATAATCAGATTAGTGATTCCATCTTGGAATTGTGTACTGATATCTTTCAATACATCTTTGTCTTCGAAGGATTTGTATATAGATTTTAGCTCTATCATTTTGTTAAGAGTTGGGTTAGAAAGATATCGGAGAAAAGAATGAGTATGCTGCTGCAAACGACCGCATTGGTACTGGCTTTTCCTACTTCGATAGAACCTCCGTTGACTGTATAGCCAAAAAATGCGGAGACACTGGAAATGATAAATGCGAAAAATAAAGATTTGATAATTCCACACCAAACGAACCATTCGGTAAATGAATATTGAAATCCGAATGTCAAGTCTTCCGCATTAATAACGCTTCCGGAAAAAGTGGTAGCGTAGGCTCCTATAATTCCTGCGAATATACTGAATGTTACTAATATGGGAATCATGGTAACTAAAGCCAGAATTTTCGGCAATATTAAAAAGTTAGCTGAATTGATACCCATAATTTCAAGAGCATCAATTTGTTGGGTAACTCGCATAGTCCCCAGCTCTGAAGCTATATTCGAACCTACTTTTCCGGCTAATATCAAACACATGATAGAAGATGAAAATTCGAGTAACATAATTTCACGAGTGGTGTAACCGGTTGCAAATCGGGGCATCCATGGACTTTGAATGTTCAATTTGATTTGGATGCAGATAACGGCTCCTATAAAAAACGAAATCAATAAAACAATGCCAATTGAATTTACTCCAAGTTGGGACATTTCTTTGAGATACTGTTTCATGGTTACACGTAATCTTTCAGGCTTGGAAAGAACTCTTCCCATCAAGATTAAGTATTGGCCTAATGTGTTGAGAGCTTTAAAAATCATATACTACTTATAAAAACTATGCAAAAGTACTCTTTTTTGTTCAGAGTTCAGTGTAAAAGTTGTATTTTTGCTTCAAAATCTATAAAATATGGTAGATAAGGACAATATACGAGATAATCAGGAGAACCGGAGACAAGATTTGATTGATATTTCTGAAAAGGTAGAAAATCTTAAGATCGAGAATTCCGGAGAAGGACAAAACTCAGAAATTTCCGGTTTGAAAAAATCTTTAGAACATCAGAATGATCTTAATGAACATTCGACTTTTGAAGAAACGGTTGAAGAACCAATGGTTCTTCGAACAGAAAATCTGGTAAAAAAGTATGGAAAGCGTACGGTTGTGAGTCATGTTTCTATCAATGTGAAACAAGGGGAAATTGTTGGTCTCTTGGGTCCGAATGGGGCTGGAAAAACAACCTCTTTTTATATGACGACCGGATTAATTGTTCCAAATGAGGGTAAGATTTTTTTGAATGATTTGGAGATAACTAAGTATCCAGTATATAAACGGGCACAAAGTGGAATAGGCTATTTGGCTCAGGAAGCTTCCGTTTTTAGGAAAATGAGTGTTGAAGATAATATCAAGGCTGTATTGGAAATGACTCATAAACCCAAAGATTATCAGAAGGAAAAATTAGAAAGTCTGATATCGGAGTTTGGTCTTCAAAAGGTTCGGAAGAACCTTGGTGATCAATTGTCCGGAGGAGAGAGAAGAAGAACGGAAATAGCCCGTTGTTTGGCTATTGATCCTAAATTTATTATGCTTGATGAACCTTTTGCCGGAGTTGACCCTATTGCCGTGGAAGATATTCAGCAAATTGTGTGGAAATTGAAATATAAAAATATCGGTATTTTGATTACTGACCATAATGTACAGGAAACTTTGAGTATTACCGATAGAGCTTATTTGTTATTTGAAGGAAAGATTTTGTTTCAAGGAACTCCTGAAGAGTTGGCTTCAAATCAAATTGTGAGAGAAAAATATTTAAGTACAAGTTTTGTGTTGAGAAGAAAAGCCTTTCAGCTGGAAGAAAAATAAAAAGCCTGTCAATCGGCAGGCTTTTTTGTTCTTTTATGATCTTGGAATAGCTTCTTTAATCACAATTTGACGACCCATGAATTCAGCACCGTTAAGTTGCTCAATTACTTTTTGAGCTTCTTCATCATTCGGCATCTCTACGAAACCAAAACCTTTTGATCTTCTTGTTTCACGATCAGTGATGATCTTTACTGAAGCAACGGTACCATACTCTTGCAATGCTTGCATTAAGTCATTTTCTTTAACCTTATAATTAAGGTTACCAACATAAATGTTCATAAAAATAAAATAATAAAAAATAATATGTTATTTAACTCTCTGAATATGGTGATAGGAAAATAGAGGATTATAAAATAACAGAGAGTTTACAAAATGCGCTTTTTAGACGGTAGTAAAACCTATGTAATTAAAAATCAAGAAACTTTACAGTCACCAATTCGTTCGCAAAGAAAAGCATAATATTTGAGAATATGGCAAAAAAAACCATTTATTTTTGTTCTTGAATAGGTTTTTTTAAATTTCAAGTTTGATAATTGAAAGATAAAAGCTATTTTTGCAAACTCAATTTTGGATATAGTACAAACAATTAAATATTTTCAGAATGAATATTTCATTAGAAAACGTGGACAAGGTGAGTGCATTACTCACCGTTAAGCTTGAGAAAGCTGATTATCAAGAGGCTGTGGATAAGTCTTTAAAGACTTTCCGGAAAAAAGCCAATTTGCCGGGATTTCGTCCAGGAATGGTCCCAATGAGTCTGATAAAAAAACAATATGGGAAAGCTATTGTGGTGGAGGAAGTTAATAAGATACTTCAAAATAAGGTTTATGAATATATTCGTGATAATAAAGTAAATATGTTGGGTGAACCTCTTCCAAATGAGGATAAGCAAAAACCCATCAATTTTGAATCGGATGAAGATTTCGAGTTTTTGTTTGATATAGCTTTGGCTCCTGAATTTGAAGCAAGTATAACTTCAAAAGATAAAATAGATTATTATACGATTGAAGTCAGTGACGATATGGTTGAGAAGCAGGTTAAAACGTATACTCAACGTAATGGTAAATATGAGCAAGTAGATACCTATGAGGGAAATGATATGTTGAAAGGCTTGTTGGCGGAACTTGATGAGAATGGTAATACAAAAGAAGGTGGAATTCAAGTGGAAGGTGTTGTGATGATGCCTTCTTATCTTAAAAACGAAGAACAGAAAGCTATCTTTGTTAATGCAAAGAAAAATGATGTATTGGTATTTAACCCTAACAAAGCATATGAGGGTCAGGATTCTTTAGTATCTTCATTGTTAAAAGTTGATAAAGAGAAAGCATCTGAGATTAAGAGTGATTTTAGTTTCCAAATTGAAGAAATTACACGTTTTATAGATGGAGAGCTT
>CAZKSK010000107.1:6721-7483 GCA_964555225.1 uncultured Bacteroides sp. | reverse complement strand
TGACGATAAAGATCATTATTATCGTCGTGTTTATACGGGATGTATCCGTGCCATTGATTTTATTTATACTTTACCGGAATTTGACGGGGTTAATCTTGGTGTTTCTGGGGGTAGTCAAGGGGGTGCATTAACTATTGTAACAGCGGGATTGGATAAAAGAGTGAAAGCTTTAGTCGCTTTCTATCCGGCACTATGTGACTTGACCGGATATTTGCATGGAAGGGCAGGTGGCTGGCCGGCGATGTTTGCTCCTGAAAATGCAAAACTTAATAATAAACCTGAAAAAATAGAAACTTCCAAATATTTTGACGTAGTTAATTTTGCACGTTTCGTAACAGCTCCCGGATATTATTCTTTTGGATATAATGATCCTACTTGTCCTCCAACAAGCACTTTTTCAGCATATAATGTAATTACCGCACCTAAAAAGTTATTCATAGCCTATAATACGGGACATTGGCGTACGGCCGAACAACAGGTTGTTACGCAAGCATGGTTGATAAATCAATTGAGACCAAATAAATAAAAAAGGTCAGTTTATAAAGTAGATACATTATTTTTTTATGGAATATCGGTATTTTTGTGGAGTCATTCCGATAATTTTCTTGAAGAAACGATTAAAATAAGATTGGTCTTCATAACCTAACAGATATGCAATGTTTTTGATAGGCATATCGTCGGTGAGTAGAATTAACTGTGCTTTTTCTATTTTCTTTCGATTAATATATTGTAACGGGGTTATTTTCATTTCCTTTTTAAAGA
>CAZKSK010000107.1:0-6711 GCA_964555225.1 uncultured Bacteroides sp. | reverse complement strand
AGAGGCGAATAAAATGATCTTTGGATAAACAGGAAATACGAGCTAAAGTATCCAGATCAATGCTTTCGAAGATGTTTTTTCGAATATAGGCCAATGTCTTTTCTATGCGGTCATCTTCAGCTTCATTTTTAGGATCGGCATCTTTCAGAAAGCGTGAGAAAAGTTGAAAAACAATTCCTCTGGATTCTACTTTATTACAATATGGACGTTGTTTGTTTTTTAATATATTCTGTATTAATGTCGGGCTATTATCATATGTCGTTGGGTCTGATTGTGGCAATTTCATTGTAGGATTCATTTCGCATAAACGTTTAAAGAGATCCAAATCCAAGTTTTGAGCAGGAACTTCAACAGGGAAATTCCATTCTTCCCAAATATCCGATTCCGACTGGTGATCTTCATAAATATGGACGTAATAATGTGAAAAGTATGAATTGCAAATGCAACTGTGTTTGGTAAATGCCGGAATCAGATAGAGATGGTGAGGTTTTAGTTCCCAAGTACCTTCGGGCAAAACAATATATGCACTGCCTTCTGTAACGTAATAGATCCTTGCAAAAGGACTATTTACGTTTTTCCAGTTCCAATCGGCATGATGGATAGATAATCCGACATTCAGGACTAGTAAATGTAATTCATCAATAGATTCAGGCACGTTTTTTTCATATAATGTGGATGCAAAGTTATACAATTCCTTTATATTCACAATAATAAATTTATTCAAACTCTGGTTATAAATGAATTTATTTTATCTTTGTACAACCTTAAAGTCAAAAAGATGAAAAAGATTTGTTTTATTTTTGTATTAGCAATTGTTTGTTTTTCTATCGCTCAAGCAAAGGGGAAGAAAATCCTGTTTATTGGAGACTCCATCACTGATGGAAATTGGGGCGGGGGAGGAGCAAAGCCATCTGCCGAACGCAACCAGTGGGATATGAATCATATTTATGGCAGCGGTTTTATGTATATCAGTGCAGCTTATTATCAGGGGAGATATTCACAGGATGAATATGAATTTTTTAATCGTGGTATCAGCGGAAATACTTTGCAGGATTTGAAAGCTCGTTGGGATAGCGATGTCATTCAAATGCATCCTGATGTGTTGAGTGTTTTGATTGGTACAAATGATATTGATTTTTATTTAAAAAGTGATAAATCCGTTCAGTTTAACTTTGTTGCATGGGAAACTCTTTATCGTAAACTTTTGGCTGAGGCCTTGCAGTCAAATCCGAATTTAAAAATAATTCTTTGTTCTCCGTTCGTTGCGAAAACCGGACGATTGAAAACTTCTATTGATTTTGATGAACGGAACAGCCTTATTCTTCATTGCGCTCATATTGTACAAGAAATAGCCAAGGACTATAATGCTATCTATCTGCCATTTGACAAGATTATTGCTAATCTGTTGAAGAAAAGTCCCACCTCGAAAGATACTTATTGGATTTGGGATGGAATTCATCCGACACCTGCTGCTCATGAACGTTTAGCAGAACTGTGGATTTCCAAGACAAAGAAAATATTAAAACCATAAATTTCATATAGTTTAATATTCCAATTCCGCAATCTTATGATTTTATTGCTATCACAACTCCAAACTTAATATACTTATAAACACATTCCACCTGACTAAATCCAACTCTCTTTAGTATTGCTAATGTTTCTGGTACGGTGTTTTCCTTATCTAGATCTTTTCTTATAAGCCATTTATTCAAATCATTGTCAGAAATACCACTCTTTTTAATATAGTTGTACCAAACTTTATTGTAATATTCGTTCATCTTTTCAGAGCCGGCATTGAATTGGTCGATGTTTATAAAACATCCTCCGGCAGGTAGTTTCTTGTATATATTGCAATATAAGGACTCTTTGGCATTATTCTCTAAATGATGAATGGATAGGGCCGAAGAAATCAGGTCATATTCTCCATCGGGAAATGCGGAAGAATAATCAGTTATTAAGAATCTGAAATTGTTAAGGCCGTTGAATCTGATTTTTGCAATTTCAAGCATCTGTTCTGCGATATCGACCAATGTATATTGCGCAGATGGAAACTTCTCATAAAGAAATTTTGAGAGTAATCCTGTACCTGCACCCAAATCAAGTATTGATTTAAAATCTTTTCCCGCTTGCGCAAGAATATTTATTCCTACCTCATAGTAATCCTCAAAACAGGGTATGAAGCATTTGCGTTGAGAATCATATTTTTCTTTACATGAATTGAATTGATCCTTAATATCTTCGATTTTCATTTTTGTAATCTTTTATTTTTTGATGGTGATAAGTTTTGTTTTTCTTTTTCCATTTGTACCCTACTCTTGCTCTGAGTTACCAGCCATACGCCGTAAAATACCAATATAACAGCAATTCCTTTTGTCCAGCCAAAGGTCCCTAATCCAACGGCAACGGAAACTACTGTTGCAACAATAGGCTGTACATAGTTATACATACTGATAATTGTGGGACGGAGAATTTTTTGTGCCATCATCATCAAAATGTATGCAATATATGTTCCGCCAAAAACGACAAATGAAGTGTCCAACCAAACTCTGACAGGGATAGCATTCCAATTCAGTGAATTTAATTCATTATAGGAGAAAGGAACCAAACAAATGGATGCATACATAAACATCCATTTCATAGAAGTAATTACGTTATATCTGCTGATTAGGTTTTTGAAGATGGCCAGATAGCAAGAAAAACTGAATTGGGCAAGCAAGCAAAGCAAATCTCCTTCCAGACTGCTATCCATATGTCCCGCAGTCGCACTTCCGAGTATTAAAATCAGAGCGCCTAAAGCTCCGAGAAAGATTCCCATAACCTTTTTCCCTGTCACGGGTTCCTTTAAATAGATTGCCGCTACAATCATTGTAATGATAGGAGACGTTGTCGTAACAATACTTGCATTAATAGGTGAAGTTAAGGATAATCCGATGGTAAAACTGCATTGATTAAATACGATGCTAAGCAGGGAAGCAAAGAAAAAAAGTACCATATCGCGAGTTTTGACATGTTCATTTGGCATGAAGAGGGAAGTGATCCAAAAGAACAAAGTGGCTCCGGTTACTCTGAATATGACCATAGCGAATCCGCTGATACCATTTATCATGGCGTCTTTTCCGATAGGTGACATCAGTCCCCAAATAATGCAGGCAACAAGCATGCTTAGGTGCCCTTTCCAGCTTTTTTCTCCCATTTTTCCTATCCTTCAAAAATTTCATTGCAAAGTTACGCTTTTTTAGTATAAATGATTATCTTTGACGCATACTATTTTAACTAATATTTTATGAAAAAGCAGGCTAAATACATAAAGAGCATTGAAATTCCGGCATTATGGGGAAGAAAGCATATTGTCTGGAATTTGCGTCCTGATGTGAATATTTTAAGTGGTATTAATGGAATCGGAAAGAGTACCATATTGAATCAATCGATCAATAGTTTGGATATTCTTCAGGGAGGAGAAATAGGTCGAAATGTAGCACCCGGAGTTAATTTGACTTTTTCCCCCGAAGATTCTTCCACAATCAGATACGATGTGATTCGCAGTTTCGACAGGCCTTTGCTTCATTCGGACTTGTTAGAAAAAATGGCTGATAAAAAGATTCGTACGGAGTTGGATTGGCAACTTTATCAATTGCAACGCAGATATTTGGATTATCAGGTCAATATAGGTAATCGTATTATTGAATTACTCACCAGTGGCGGTTCCGAAGGTCAAAAGAAGGCTACGCAAGTTTCTGTGTGTAAAACGATGTTTCAGGATATGGTTGACGAACTTTTTAGTGAAACAGGTAAGAAGATTATTAGAAAGAGTAATGAAATTTTGATTGAACAGGATGGTGATATTCTTTATCCTTATCAATTGTCTTCGGGTGAAAAGCAAATATTAGTCATTCTCTTGACTACATTGGTACAGGATGGTCAGAATTTTGTGTTATTCATGGATGAACCTGAGGTCTCACTTCACATTGAGTGGCAACAACAGTTGATAGGACTCATCCGAAAATTAAATCCGAATGTTCAAATTATTTTGTCAACACATTCTCCGGCTGTGATTATGGATGGTTGGATGGATGCCGTGACCGAAGTGAGCGATATTACGCAGAAAGATATATGAGTAAACGTTTAAAAGACAATCTTAGTTCGCTTTATCTCGGTGCGGCTAATCGGTTGCGTCCTAAAAGGTCACGAATGAAGATCGTAGCTTATGTGGAAAGCTATGATGATGTTCTGTTTTGGCGTTCGTTTTTGTCGGAATATGAGGATGGAACTCGTTATTTTCAAGTTATGTTGCCTTCTCAAAGTTCTTTGGCTAAAGGGAAAAAAACCGTATTGATGAATCAGTTAGGACCTCAATTAGGTGCTAATATGATTGCGTGTGTGGATAGCGATTATGATTATCTGATACAAGGTGCTACAAATACAAGTCGACAGATTAATGAAAGTCCATATGTCATGCAGACGTATGTTTATGCAATAGAAAATTATCAATGTTATGCCGAAGGCCTGCATGAAGTGTGTGTCATGACAACTCTCAATGACAATCAAATAATAGATTTTCCGGAATTCTTAAAGATGTATTCTCAGATAGCGTATCCGCTGTTTCTATGGAGTGTATGGCTGTATAAGAATCATATTCTCAATGTGTTCCCAATGATGGAATTTTGCGGGGTAGTTCGTTTGGATTATGTGGATGTACAGCGTCCTGAACAATCTTTGGCCGGTATGCAGAAGCGAGTGAATAAAACATTGAATTGGTTGAGAAATAAATATCGGAAAACGCAAGAGCAAGTTGATGCATTCGGAGAAGAATTGAATTCTTTGGGTGTGAATTCAGATAATACATATTTATATATACAGGGGCATCATATCTTTGATAATGTAGTACTGAAATTACTTGATCCGGTTTGTAAGGTATTGCGTAGACAGAGGGAAAAAGAGATTCATAATCTGGCGGAGCACAGTAAACAATTGTATAATGAATTAACATCCTATGAACACAGCCAAAGTACATTGGAACTTATGCTTAAAAAGAGTTCGGGATATAAAAATGCTTCACAATATCAAAAAATGCGTCAGGATATTGAGCGCTTTTTAAGTATGCTATAATCTGTTTTATAACTTATAACTTTAAATAATATGGTGGAAAATGCGTCTCGAATTATGCATGAAATAACTCCTTTAAGTGAGAAGGATTGTTTCTATATTGCCGACAGAAGAAAAACGGAATTTACCTATCCGATTCATAGTCATTCCGAATTCGAATTGAATTTTACGGAACATGCATCCGGAGCTAAACGTATTGTAGGAGATAATAGTGAAATCATTGGAGAATATGATTTGGTACTTATCACAGGTAAAGAACTGGAGCATGTTTGGGAACAAAATGAATGTACTTCCAAAGATATACGGGAGATTACCATTCAATTTTCTTCTGATCTTTTTTTCAAGAGTTTTATCAATAAAAACCAGTTTGCTTCTATAAAAAAAATGCTTGAAGCGGCTCAAAAAGGAATCTCATTTCCCATGAGCAGTATTATGACGGTGTATCCGTTGTTGACAACGCTGGCGACCGAACAACAGGGTTTCTATGCTGTAATTAAATTTTTGACTATTCTTTATGAATTATCATTAAGCCCTGAGATACATACTCTATCAAGTTCTTCTTTTGCTAAGATCAGGATTGAAAGTGATAGCTTGAGAGTACAAAAAGTGGAGGATTATATTAATGCACACTATGCCGAAGAAATTCGTTTAAGTCAGTTGGCGGATATGGTGGGTATGGCTCCGGTTTCTTTCAGTAGATTTTTTAAACTTCGTACGGGAAAGAATTTGAGTGATTATATTATTGATATTCGTCTGGGATATGCTGCCAGATTGCTGGTCGATTCAACAAAAAGCATTGCCGAAGTTTGTTTTGATAGCGGATTTAATAATTTGAGCAATTTTAACAGAATTTTTAAGAAGAAAAAACAGTGTTCTCCTAAAGAATTTCGTGAAAATTATAGGAAGCATAAAATTGTAATTTGATGAAGTTTGAAACTATTTGATTGTTCGAACACGGTGATGTTTTTTTACATAATGGCAATGTTTAAATAGTACAACTGTTTGCGATAACGGTAATCTTGAACCTCTTTATTCTCGTAATAAGTTGTTATTAAAGTATCATAAAATAATAGGAATACCTATTGCAAGATAAAAAAAACACGTTATCTTTGCAATGTACATAGAAAAGTGTTTTTCAGATTTGATTATTAGTATTTCGGGACGTGTCGTGATGACAGGTCCCGAAGTGCGTTATAGGGGATAATCTGTTCTATTTTTCCTCAAAAGTTGTATTATATATAAAATTTATTCTATTTTTGTAGTAAAAAGGATTATATTATGAATATGAGTGATATACCGCATGTTGGTTTTGATACTGTAGAAAATTTTAATGAAGAAAATTTGGATATAACGGATGATGGTATTGCCATCTTTAATACCATAAATGATTTGCCATTAAATACGTATCCCACTCGCATCGTTGCAGCTGCAATGGCCGTTATATTAAAAGGTGAATTGACTTTAACTATAAATTTAAAGGAATATCATGTAGAAGCTCATAATCTGGTCTTGTTGATGCCTAATCAAATCATTCAGACAATAAACAAGAGTGATGATTTTGAGGGCGTTTATATTGCTATTTCACGTCAGGCGATTAATAATCTTACT
>CAZKSK010000106.1:0-7500 GCA_964555225.1 uncultured Bacteroides sp. | reverse complement strand
AACGATTGATGCTAGAAGTGCGAATGGAATTTCTTTAGAGAGTACTTTTAGCAATGTGAAGAGGCGTTATCATTGCCGTAATACCTAAAATAATTAAAATATTAAATATATTACTTCCTATAATGTTTCCGATTGCTATATCACTACTTCCTTTTATAGCAGCAAATAAGCTAATGATAAATTCGGGAGCAGAGGTACCGAATGCAACGATTGTAAGACCAATCACTAAATCCGATACATTAAAACGTTTAGCGACAGAAGAAGCTCCGTCTGTCAGTGCATTAGCTCCCCACAGGATTAATATGAGTCCGAGAATCAGGAAGAGTGAGTTAAACATAGAATAAATATTTATATTGCAAAAATAGTTATAAAATATTTCATAGAGGGTTCTTTTACGCTTTTTTACATTTAATGAGTACTTTCTCTTCTTGTTTTAAGGTTGTAGCAAAAAGAAACCATTCACCGCCTTCTGATATTTTAGTTATTTTGCGTATTTCCTGAACGCTTAGTGGGAAATTTCTGATTGTAATATTAGCTTTATCAATTTCATGTAAAGTAGTTCTAATATTTTTCTTGTTAAAATGGCAGATATCTTCAATGTGGAATACTCGTCCCGGGAAATCTTTGTTTAAAAAGGAGGATGTATAGAGATGACTGTTAGGATGTAATTTTTCAATATGAAAACGAAAAGAAAGGCTGCGAAAAGCCCCGGATTTTAATAGAGAAGCATTAGGCTCATACAAATATTTTCCCAATTTATCACAAAAGTTACAGGGAGATTCTATTTCAGAATTTTGTGTGAATTCAAAATATTGTATGCCTTTATCTGTAATATTTGCGGTATGTATAATGGGATTTTCTTCTTTTTTGTCCAAGACTAGTAGAAGTTCCTTACATTCGTTATTGACAGAGACAATATGTATATGGCTAATGTCTTTTAATTCTTTTATAGCTAGACTTATATCCAGCATTGGAGATAATTTGATCAAGGTGTGTTTGCTTTTTTCTTTAAAGAGGTCTATCCATTGTGTTATATCAGGTTCGCAATCATTGATTGCAACGTGTTTCCCTCCGTGTTCATCTCTTCGGGCGGGATCAATAAATATCCAATCTACGGGCTCCATTTTTTGTAAGTAAGCTAGTCCGTCGCCATTAATGGCAGTTGCATTTTTTATATTTAATATCGATAAATTATGGCTGACAATTTCACATAGTTTTTTTTGCTTTTCTACACATGTTGAATATTTAAATTGACGGGCTATAATCGAGAAATCTACTCCGAATCCGGTCGTTAGATCAACGAAACTGTCAAAATTTCCTAGATGGGAGATTAATTTAGCTTTATATGTTGCCGTGCTTTCACTGGAGCATTGTTCCATGCTGAGATGAGCAGGATAGATAATTTGGGGACATGATGCCCACGAAGGGATTTTTATTACGGCGATTTGCCATCCTGTTATTTGATCAAGAATAAATGATGCATTTTTTATGTTCCTTTTGTTCATGCGTAAAGCCAATTCTCTTACATCGCAATTTTTATTCTCTTGGATCAAAGTGTATATTTCTTCTGAAGGTTCAATCATAATTTAATATATGACTTTATAGTATGTTTTAGCGGTAACGCGGCTGCAATAATTAAAATGCCACCATTCTGTTCGTAAGGAATGAAAGCCTGCTTTCTGCATTACACTGCGAAGTAATAGCCTGTTTTTCCGTGCTTTTTCACTTATCCATCCCTTTTTTACCATAGAAACTTCATTATCTATATGGGCTCTTTTTCCTAAATAATCTACTTTTGTTCCCATATCGAGAGTATCTCCTTTTTCATTGATAATAGAGATATCTACAGCAAGTCCATAATTATGAAGGCCTCCACCATGAGCAGGATTGGAAACGTAGGGAGATTTTGAAGTTCCTTTTACGACATTCCACATTTGTTGTTGTATACTCATTGGTCTTGTTGCGTCGAAGATAATAAGTGAATATTCAGGACGGATTTTTTTTAATATTTTTTGTGCTTGTATTAAAGCTGTAAGAGCTTTAGGATGCAGGTATGCTTGATGAAGATCCTTATAGAGGATTTTCCCTGTAAAATTATCCGGACGCGCATACATCAAACTGATTTTGATACTTGGATCTTTTGTTTGAATATTTTCTAATCCTGCTTCTTCCATTCGTTGCTCTATTTTACTTTTTTGTCCAAAACAAGGCAATAGGCATAGGAAACATGTAAAAGTCAGAAAACAAAATCTTTTCATTTTTATAGTAATTTAATCCCTTTTTTGTACACACTTGGAGAGACACCACAAACTTTTTTAAAGGCTTTGCTCATAGTGGCCAAGTCAGCAAAACCACATTTGTCAGCTATTTCAGTAAAATTAAACTCCTGTTCTCTAATCAATCGTTTGCATTCTTCTACTCTTAACGAATTTATCCAATAGAAAAAATTTATTTTCAATATTTTGCGGATATATGCTGATAAATCTTTTCGTGGAACATCCATCATTTCTGCGGCTTCCTGAAGAGTTATTCCATTACGAAGGAAGGGCTTTGTATCTAATTTTATCCAAGCTTCTACCATAGGAGCGATCATCCCTTCCAGATCCTGTGTGTTAAAAGTACTGGCTTGTGCTTCTATGTCATCATTTTGTTCATTCTCTATGATTTCACTGGTCCGTTTCATTGTCGTGGTATATTTGTGAAACCCCTGTAATAAATAAATATATAAGATTGTCAGTACAGTAAAGATAATGACTTCTAAAATTGGAGAGACAAAAAGATTACTGAGGAAAAGTGGAATGTTGGTTACTATGGTCCATAGTGCTATCTTTTTACTTTCTTTTACACATAGTATATCAAATTCAGTATAATTATTGTTGATGAGGCGATGGAATTCTTTTTTTGCCCTTATCACTAGAGTAATGATGTAACCTAAACTTATAATCATAGCTAATAGAATATAAAGTCTGAATAAGACATATTCATCTATATTCAATATTGCGTCTTTGAATTGTGAGAGGGAGTAGTAAGATATGAAATGTCCCTTGATATAAAAGAAAATATAAGGAATTATTAAAATGGCTATAGGTAGATTTGGTAATATAATATAATGATAGTTTAGATATTTGGAGCGATATAAAACTTGTAACTCAAAAAGAATAATTTGGATTCCTATGTAATAAAGGAGCAGAGTTGCTGTATTTAAAATTTCAATATGTCCGTTTTTAATCTTTCCAAAAAGAATAAAATTAATAGCAAAAATAGATGTAAGCACAAAAAGTGCAGTCAGACAAATTTTTGTCCGAAAAAAGATTTTATCTTGTATGTTTTTGCCGATTCGTAATACGAAGAAAGCAAAAGTAATCCAGATAATAGAATATGCTAAATAAATTATCTCAAGCCAGTTAGTCATTCTTATTGTTAAAAAAAAGATATATTTTCACAAAGGTAATATTATTTTTTCTTTTCTTCTTTAAAAACTTGTTTTAAGTGTCCATATGAATCGAATGATCTGCGAATAGATAAGGAAATACAGATCATCAGGGATAGTATATTTGCAGAAATAGTAATAATGATGATCATCATTTGATATTTTATAGCAACGTTCGGGCTACTGCCTCCAAGAATTTGTCCAATCATTGTGCCTGGAAGTGCTACTAATCCCATTACGGCCATATTTGCAATTGACGGGCTAAAGGATTTAATAAGAGCTTGTCTGATAAATGGAGCAAGAGCTTCCTGACGAGTAGCTCCGTTACCCAGATAATAATAATACATTTGTTGTTCTCTTCTTATGCCATCGTAGAAGGTATTTAGAGCAATTACATTAGATCCCAGCATATTGCCCATGATAATTCCAAAAATAGGGATAAAGTATTGCGCACTGAATACATTGTTTAGATGGAGTACAAATCCCAAGAAATAAAATCCGATAAGCACAGAGCTGATTAAAAATCCAATAGCAACAGGCATCATCAGCAGATTTCTTTTTAGTCTTGTTCGTGTTAAAGCTGTCTCCGAGGCTACATATACGATAAGAAGCACCCAAATAAGATTAATAAAAGAGTTATTCCATATAAATAAATATTTTAAGTAAAGTCCTATAAGGAATAACTGGATAACCATACGTGCAGCTCCTATTAACGTTGCTTTTACTATGCCTGTTTTAAATTTCCAAAGATAAAAGACAGGAATTATTAAAAGTAAAAAACCGATGGTTAAGCTTAAATAATCAATATCAATCGTTTTCATTATTGTTATTTATATGGAGTATTTTATCGCATGCCGAAGCAAACGCCAAATCATGAGTAACTGCTAATACCATAACTCCTTTTTTACATGCTTTTTTAAATAATGCCAAAACCTTCTCACAAGAATTAATGTCGAGTGCAGAAGTAGGCTCATCTATTAAAATTAGTTTTTTCCCGAGTAAAGTACTCACTGCCAGCATTATTCTTTGCCGTTGGCCTCCAGATATCTCATTCGTTCGTTTTTTTAATATATTTTTTTCTAAACCTAATAATTGTAAGTTTTCCCATAAATCTTCTTTAATCAAAGGATGAACTTTATTTACTTTAAATAAGAAAGGAATGTTTATCATATCCATTACCCATTCTGTCGGTAAAGAAAGCTCTTGTGGCACATATGCCATTTCACGTCGGACAGTTTCCGCTGTACGAGATGATAATGGCAGATCGTTAAAATATATTTCACCTTTGGATAGAGGTATAAAACCCATTACAGCTCGTAGGAATGATGTTTTTCCACTTCCGGATGGTCCTGTAATGCATCCTATCTCACCTTCCTTAAGTAGGAAGTCTACATCACTGAATATGGTTTTATTGTCGTAATCGATACAGGCTTTCTTTATTTCTAACATAATGATGCAAAGTTATATCAATTTTACCGGTTGGACAAAAATGTTTTACAGTTATAGCTCTGTCCTCCGCTTGTTATGTTTTTTTGACGGCTGGTTATATCTTTTTCCGCGGCTGGTTATAGTTTTTCAAGTTATAAAATTTATCAAGAGTTGTTGTTTATAGATATGAATCAACATGTTTCGTTTTCGAAACTATGGTTTGTGAAGGTTTTTTCATAAAAAGTTTTCCTTGAGTACCTGTCACCACAATTGATTGACTATAAGTAGATTCCGGTGATTTGAAATAAATAGTTAAGTTTATAGTTTAAAAAATATTTGGGGATATTTAACTATGTTCGATTAACTTGCTAATATCTTTTATATGTCCGTAAATAATAATGATATCATTTGCTTCCAATACAGTTTCTGCTGTGATAGCTTCGCCGGACATTACTTCATGGGTTTTAATACCGAGATGATTTCGTGTTTCGATGGTTTTAAGTTTGGTAAGTAAGATAATTTTATATTTTTTGTTTAGCCCGATTTCTTTGACAGTTTTTCCTATAAAGGGAGATGGTACTTTAATTTCTGCAATACTATATGATTTTGTTACTTCGAATAAGTTGATATAGTTCGTAGTTGAAAGTTTAAAGGCCCATCGTTCTGCCGATTCTTTTTCCGGTTTAAATATCTCCGTGATGCCCATAGCTTCTAGAACATTATCTTGTAGAGAAGAAACAGATCGACTAATTACGCGTTTTACATTCGCTTTCTTCAGTAAAGCAGTTGTAAGTAGATTGTCACCCTCATTGGCTATGCAAACTACTACAACATCCGTATTCTCAAGAGGTAAACTTTCTAAAGTTGATAGTTCTTTGCTGTCCAGACAAATAGAATAAGAGATTTTATCTTTTATTTCTTCAACTTTCCGCATATTTTTATCTACGCCTATTACTTCATGTCCATATTGAGCTAATCTGATGGCGAGAGAGGATCCAAATTGTCCTAAACCAATAACTATAAATTTCATATTTTGATTCTTTTAATTGATTAGTACATTTTCTTTCGGGAAATGATATTTCATTGTTTTTGCTCGTTTAACAAACGCTATGAGTACTGTAAAAGTACTCATTCTGCCCAAAAACATTGTTATGATAATAATGATTTTACTTGATACACTTAATGCTGAAGTGATCCCTCTACTAAGACCTACTGTGCTATATGCAGATATTGTTTCGAATACAATATTTAATAATCCCTTCTTCCCATCGAAAAGAGTGATACCGAAAACGGCAAGAAAGATAACAAAAAAAGACAGCATGATTATCACAAATGCTTGATTGATAGAATAGTGTGATATTTCACGGTGAAAAACTTCTACGTGTCTTTTGCCTCTCACCATACTGGCAATATTCAGACAGGCGATGGCAAATGTATTTGTTTTTATACCTCCACCGGTAGATGCGGGGGATGCTCCAATCCACATTAAAAAGATGACAATGAAAGTTATAGGAAGTGATAATGCCGCTGTGTCAACCGAATTGAATCCCGCAGTTCGAGGCGTTATTGCACTACAAAAGGCTATAACGATTTTTCCGAACAAGCTATGTTCGGATAAAACTCCATTATATTCAAAACATAAGAAAAATAGAGTTCCGGTTATTATTAAAATAGATGAAGTTACTATTGCTAAGTAAGAATCCAAACTGATAAGTCTTCTTTTGTAATTCATTTCTCTTTTTTTGAATAGCCTTCGGAAAAAATTACCTAGTTTATTAATTAAATATTTTCGGATATTTAATATGATAGGAAATCCTATTCCTCCTAAAATAATCATTAATGCAATAGATAATTGAAAGAAATAATTATATCTAAAAGGCTGTTCGTAAAGACTGTTTTTCATTAGAGAAAAACCCGCATTGCAGAAACCTGAAACAGAATGAAAAAATGAAAAAAATATGCGATCTCCCAAAGATGGAATAACTGATTTGTTTATGCTTAGAAAAATCAGAAAAGCGCCGAATGTTTCAATACTGAATGTAACGATTAAAATATTTCTTAATGTACGAAATACATCAGGTAATTTTTCTACATTATTCATTTGTCCAAGCATTTCCTGACTTTTATAGGAAGCACTCCCTTTAAAGAAGTAACTAAAATAGCTGATAAAAGTTAAAATACCTAGTCCACCAACTTGGATAAGGCACATGATGATAACTTGTCCGAACGTCGTATAATAAGTAGATGTATCTACGGTTGATAGTCCCGTAACACAGACAGCGCTTGTTGATATGAATAAAGCATCTATATAATTGCTTCCTCCTTGTGTAGCTTGTGGAAGCATTAAAAGAAGACTGCCTAAGAGAATAACCAATAGGAAACTACCGATGAATAATAAAGCTGGATTTGAGGTAAGATACTTCATTTCTTTTCCATAGAGGCAATTATGTTAATATTCTTAGTAACAATTTCAATCGGTGATGTCTTAGTAGAAAAATGGACAATCGCTTTGAACATTTTATTATTGAATTATAATTCTGCCGCAAATGTAAATAAAAAATGAATAGATGTTTTATTTGTTAGGGAAAAAATATAAAAGGGATGAAATTATCTTTAAATAAGTATTTTCTTTTTAGTCATTT
>CAZKSK010000105.1:0-7524 GCA_964555225.1 uncultured Bacteroides sp. | reverse complement strand
GTTCCCAAGATATGGGAACAGACCCTATTTGCCAAAAATGGTGGGACTATATGGCAGATATAATGGATACGAATCCGGATAATTCACCAGTCAGCATTCCTTTAAAAGAAGTTTTTCATATGGATTAGTGAAGCAGACAATTTTGATAAAAATAGGGAATATTTCTAAAAATATTCCCTATTTTTATTAATAAAGGTCTAATTCGTTTTTCAGAAATAATATATTTATCAAATGAGGTACATCAAATGATATTTTTATCGTTTTTTTTGTTAATAGAAAAACATTACATATATTTGCTTAAAATAAAAAAATGTAAAATAATATGAAGATGAAAAGGATAATATTATCATTCTTTATTGTTTTGCTAGGGAATATAATTCCTTTGCAAGCCGCTTCAAAATATATGTTTCAGCAATTGGAAGTAAAAAATGGATTGTCTAATAGTCAAGTAAATGCAATCTATAAGGACTCCAGAGGTTATATGTGGTTTGGAACAGCTTCCGGTCTTAATAGATTTGACGGTTATGATTTTAGAATTTTTTCTTCCGTTCCTACTGACAAAAATACGCTTCCTGATAATTATATCGAATCTATTCAAGAAGATGCAGAAGGGAATTTATGGATTCTTACGGGAATGGGATATGCAGTTTATGATCCCCGCACGGAAAAATTTGATCGTGATATTCGTCAGAGGTTTTGGAGTTGGGGATTGGATGCCATTCCGACAATAATATATATAGACAAATATAAAAATTTTGTATTTTATGTAGAAGGGAAAGGAATTTATTATTTGCAACCTAAACAGAAACTTCTTTATCCTTTTTTAATGGATGGAAAACGTGGCGGAGTGCCTGGAGGTGTGATAACAGATTTATCGGAATGTAAAGAAGGTATTATTGCTACGTATAATGATGGTTCAATGGTTTGCATTAACGGGAAAGGGAGACGGTTAATGTGGTACAACAAAAATCTGGTGAATATAGGTGCAACAGCGGGTGTGACTTACACTTCTTTTGTGGATAAGAAAAATAATGTTTGGATTTATAATCCCTATAATCTTTGGCTATATAATTTAAATAAAAATGAATGGATCAATTCTATTGATGAATTAGCTTCTCAGTGGGGACTCCGTTCCTCATCCATCCCGCATGATATGATAAAATGTATATCACAAGATAATGTGGGAAGATATTGGATTGGAACGGATCATTCGGGAATTCTTATTATCGATCCAGCTCAAAAAACGATTCAAAATCTTCAACATAATGAAAGTAATGAACGCAGTATTCGTAACAATTCCATAGAATCTCTTTATACTGATGATGCCGGATTGGTTTGGGTGGGTACATATAAAGACGGTTTGTCGTATTATGGCGAAAGTATTTTTAAGTTCAATGTAGAACATGTTGGGGATATTGACTGCATTGCGGAAGATCATAGTGGACGTATTTGGCTCGGCACGAATGGAACGGGCTTGATCTGTTGGAATATGATTACCGGAGAACGTAAATATTATAATAAATCCAATGGATTTAGCTCAGATGTTGTTGTATGTTCTTTGATTGATCATACCGGTAAGATTTGGGCCGGTACTTTTTGGGGAGGATTAGTTTGTCTTAATGGAGCAAAAACTACAATTTATAAGAATAAGCCGGGAGATCCAAATTCTTTGGCAAATAATAATGTTTGGGCTTTGGCGGAAGATACCGAAGGAAATATTTGGATAGGAACTTTAGGTGGCGGTTTACAAAAACTAGATACAAAAACCGGTTCATTTACTACGTTCAATCAGATTAAAAACGGGCTGGTTAACGATTATATCTCGTCTCTATGTTTTGGTAAAGGTAATACATTATTGATCGGTACAGCTGCCGGATTGTCAGTCATGGATATGACTACAAAAAAACTTGTTACATATACAGGATGTAAAAAAGGTAACGTACCGTTTTCCAATTTAAATATCAATCAAGTATATGAAGATAGTAGAGGATTGATATGGATAGCAACAAGAGATGGATTGAATATATATGATATAAGAACGGATAAGTTAATTATTTTAAATAAGGCACAGGGGTTGGCAAACTCTGTTGCCTGTGGCATTACAGAAGACAAATCGAAAAATATGTGGATAACTACAGACGGAGGAGTTTCCAATATTATTGTAGAATCGACATCTCAACCGGGAGAATATACTTTTCGTCCATATAATTATGATGAAATGGATGGATTACAGAGTCGTGAGTTCAATTTGCGCTCTATTATGACAGCACATGACGGATCAATCATTATGGGAGGTTTGTATGGAGTAAATATTTTTTCTCCCGAAAGTATTAAATATAATAAGGTCCTGCCAAAAGTAATATTTACCGGATTACAGCTTTTTAATGAAGAGGTACAAATTGGAAAGAAATATGGTCATAACGTTATATTGCCACAAGCGTTAAATGAATTGAATAGAATAGAATTGGATTACTCACAAAATGTCTTTACTATCACATTTGCATCGGATAATTATAATTTACCCGAGAAGATGCAATACATGTATAAACTTGATGGTTTTAATAAAGATTGGCTTATGTGTAGGGCGTCTTTACATCGTGTCACGTTTACTAATTTAGCTCCGGGAACTTATACGTTGCGTGTAAAGGCTGTAAATGGCGATGGCTATGGTAGTAATGAAGAAAGTCTATTAACTATTGTAATACGTCCGCCATTTTGGTTATCCATTTGGGCCTATATTCTATATGCATTTTTAATAGTTGTGGGTATATGGTATTATAGAAAAAAGATGAAGAAACGTGAACAGTCCCGTTTTAAAATAGAACAGATGAAACGTGAGGCTGAAAAGAATCATGAGGTAGATGATATGAAACTTCGTTTTTTTACTAATATCAGTCATGAATTACGTACACCTTTGACTCTTATAATTTCACCTTTGGCCAGCCTGATTAAAGAAGAAACCGATGAAAAAAAGAAACAAGGTCTAATTATGATTCATCGAAATGCAATTAGACTATTGAATATGGTCAATCAGCTTCTTGATTTTAGAAAAACGGATGTGCATGGACTTCAGTTAAATCTTCTCAATGGAGATATAGTAAACTATGTGAGAAATATTTGTACGACGTTTAATGATTTAAGTTATAAAAAAGGTATCATATTAACCTTCTCTTCGAAGATGAAACAATTGGTGATGTCATTTGATGAGGATAAAGTGGGGAAAATCGTAACAAATCTTTTGTCGAATGCATTTAAATTCACTCCGGAAGGAGGACGTGTTGAAGTTTCATTAAATATTTTACCTACTACACCGACTAATCCTACGGAAACATTGGAAATTAAAGTAGCGGATACGGGAATAGGAGTAGCGGATGAAGATAAGGAAAAAATATTTGATCGTTTTTATCAAGCGAAATCTACCGAATCACAATTGTTTGGAGGCAGTGGTGTCGGATTAAATTTGGTTCGTGAGTTTGCTATGTTTCATGGAGGTTCCGTTCGTGTAGTAGATAATGAAGGAGGAGGGAGTGTCTTTATTGTGACAATACCAATCAAACACATTAATTCTTTAGAAAAGATTAAGGGTGATTTTATGGGAGTTCCGATAAATGAGAAAGAATCCGAACAAAAGACTGATGCCAAAGAAGACAGAGAGAATATAAAAGAAAATTCACAAGAAAATGAGGTCGTAAAAGACATTACTGATTCCGGTTCTGATGAAGAAATAAAAGAAATAATAACGAGAGAATCGAATCCTATTGATGTAGATGTTGAACATGGAACTCAGATTCAAGGGAAACCTAAAGTGTTAGTCGTAGATGATAACCCGGATTTCTTGGAGTTTATGAGTGAAAGTCTTAAGTACGATTATAACGTAAAATTGGCTCATGACGGTATTGAAGCTTGGGAATTGATAAAGGAAATCAAACCGGATATTATTTTAAGTGATGTAATGATGCCCGGAATGAATGGCAACGAATTATGTCAAAAAGTAAAATCAGACAAAAGTACTGCCAATATTCCGTTTATTTTACTTACTGCACGTCTTGCTGAAGAACATAAAATTGAAGGTTTGTCCGAAGGAGCTGATGATTATATAACGAAACCATTTAATATGGATATTTTAGCTTTGAGGATGAATAAACTTATGCAATGGCATAATTCAGTTAAGGACATACCCGAAGAAGGCATGAGAAAGATAGAACCTACTCCTTCTGATATCGTTATTACATCCATGGATGAGAAGCTTGTGCAAAATGCAACTCGCTTTGTTGAGGAGAATATATCACGTAATGATCTTTCGGTAGAAGAGATGAGTCGGGCCTTAGGGATGAGTAGAGTGCATTTGTATAAGAAATTAGTTGCTATAACCGGTAAAACTCCTATTGAATTTATTCGTGTGATTCGATTGAAACGTGCAGCGCAGTTATTACGCGAAAGCCAACAAAATGTTTCCGAAATTGCATATCAAGTAGGATTTAATAATCCTAAATATTTTAGTAAATATTTCAAGGATGAATATGGAGTACTTCCTTCGGTATACCAAGAGAGAGAAGGTATATAACAAATTATAACCATAGGCGAAACATTTTAGTCTTTTTTGATACAAAACAATCCTTTTTAAAAAACATTAAAAAGGATTGTTCTTTTTCATATTTATTACATTTGCATCATCTGAAATCTTAGTTTAATTGATAAATATGAAAAAAATATTATTTTGTTTTTTTACTTTGTTACCTTTCTTATTATATGCAGAAAATACTGTAACGCGCATAATTGACGGAGTTATTATTACTATACCCAAAAGAGGGGAGAATGGTGTTAAGAAGATACGTATTCAAGTGATGAATAATAAGATCTTTCGTGTAAGTGCAACCCCCGATGACGAATTTTCGAAAGCAAAAAGTTTAATAGTGCTTCCGCAAAATAAAAAAGTCAAGTTCAATGTAGAAAATAAGAACTCTATCGTGAAGATATCCACTTTAGATGTTAGTGCTTTTGTTGATACAGTGAATGGTCTGGTTTGGTTTACAGATAAGCATGGAAATCCCATTTTAGAGGAAGACAAGGAAGGGAAAAGTTTTAAGAAAATAGAAGTTGACGGTACAAAAGGTTATTCAGTACGTGATGTTTTCAAAACCGGTAAAAAAGAAGCTCTGTATGGGTTAGGTCAGCATCAGGCGGACGAATTCAATTATAAAGGTAAAAATGAGGAACTTTTTCAGTATAACACGAAGGTTTCTGTTCCTTTTATTATATCCACTAAAAATTATGGTTTATTATGGGACTGTTATTCGTTAATGCGTTTCGGAGATAAAAGACCTTATTCTCAACTAAATCACGTATTTAAATTATATGACAAACAGGGTAAAGAGGGCGCGCTGACCGGCACTTATGTTCCGGATCCCAAATCAGGAAAGAGTGTGTTTGTGCGTCGTGAGGACTCTATTTATTTTGAAAATCTTGAAACAATCACGAATCTGCCCCGTAAAGAAGTCTCTTTGATGGGCTCAAGAGTAACCTATGAGGGAGAACTTGTAGCTCCTAAATCGGGGATTTATCATTTTATCATGTATTATGCAGGATACATGAAGCTATATGTAAATAATAAGCTCAAAGTTGCCGAACGTTGGCGCACAGCTTGGAATCCTAATAGTTATAAATTCGTATTGAATATGGAAGCCGGTAAGAGAGTACCGATTCGTTTGGAATGGAGACCGGATGGAGGGGATTCTTATTGTGGATTACGCGTATTATCTCCTGTATCCGAAGATGAACAGAATAAATTGGCTATGTGGGCTGAAATGGAAGATGAACTGGATTATTATTTTATAGCCGGAAAATCTATGGATGATGTGATCAGCGGATATCGTACATTGACAGGCAAAGCGCAGATTATGCCGAAATGGGCAATGGGTTTCTGGCAAAGTCGGGATAAATACAGTACCCAAGAAGAAGTTTTGAATACTTTTAAAGAATTTAGAAAACGACAAATACCGATAGATAATATCGTTCAGGACTGGAGTTATTGGAAAACGGATTCATGGGGCGATCAGGAATTCGATCGGACTCGTTATCCTGACCCGAAAGCGATGATGGACTCTATTCATGCAATGAACGGGCACTTGATGATTTCTGTCTGGCCTAAGTTCTATCCAACAACGGATAATTATAAAGAATTAGATAGTAAAGGATATATTTATAGGCAGGCAATTAAAGATGGTTTTAGAGATTGGATATACCCGGGTTACTTAGGAACATTCTATGATCCATATAGTCAGGAAGCCCGTTCTATCTTTTGGAAACAAATCAATAAAGGACTTTATTCTAAAGGCATTGATGCTTGGTGGATGGATGCTTCGGAGCCGGATATTATTTCTAATGCCAATATAGATTATCGTAAGAAATTGTGTGGTCCGACTACTATGGGTCCAAGTACGAAGTACTTTAATACATATGCATTAATGAATGCCCAGGCTATCTATGAGGGCCAGAGATCCGTTAATCCGAATACGCGTGTCTTCTTGTTAACCCGTTCAGGTTTTGCCGGTTTGCAACGCTATTCTACAGCCACTTGGAGTGGAGATATAGGTTCGAGATGGGAAGATATGAAAGCTCAGATCTCGGCGGGAATGAATTATGCTTTAAGCGGGATCCCTTATTGGACGATGGATATCGGCGGTTATTGTACAGAAGATCGATATGCGGCAGGTCAGAAGGAATTTGAAAAGACAGGTAATGAAAATAAAGATTTAAAAGAGTGGAGGGAATTGAATGTCCGTTGGCATCAATTCGGTTCATTTGCCCCTCTTTATCGTTCTCATGGTAAATATCCGTATCGTGAGATATGGAACGTGGCTCCGGACAATCATCCTGCATATAAGACTATTATGTACTATGACAAATTGCGTTATAGACTTATGCCATATATTTATACTTTATCCGGCATGACTCATTTTAATGATTATACTATTATGCGTGCCCTGGCAATGGATTTTGAAAATGATGATAAAGTATATGATATCAGCGATCAATATATGTTTGGACCATCGTTGATGGTTTGTCCGGTATATAAATATTTAGCACGTACACGTAAAGTTTATTTTCCGCAGTCTGCAGGGTGGTATGACTTTTATACAGGGAAATATATAACGGGTGGGTGTGAACTTAATTATGATGCTCCATACGAATATATGCCATTGTTTGTAAAGGCCGGTTCTATTATTCCGGTAGGGCCCGATATTTATTATGCGAGTGAATCCAATGGGAAGGATCTAACGTTATATATTTACCGGGGCGCCGATGGTAATTTTAATCTTTATGAAGATGAAGGTGTGAATTACAATTACGAAAAAGGAAAATATTCTATGATACCCATTCATTATGTTGAGAAAACAGGAACATTAACCATAGACGCAAGACAAGGCGAATTCGATGGAATGTTGAAAGAAAAAAATATTAAAATTATCTCAATTGATAAACAAAATCCTGTTCCTTTCGGAAAAGAGAACCAAGTGAAAACAA
>CAZKSK010000104.1:0-7524 GCA_964555225.1 uncultured Bacteroides sp. | reverse complement strand
CCGTCTTAAAAAGAACCCCCGAATGCATGATTGCATTACGGGGGTTTTGCTTTTTGTAAAACTGCAAAATAAGTATTATTAAAAAAGCTAATCACTAGAATTAGTTGATTAGCTTTTATTTTATGTGCGCCTGATAGGACTCGAACCTACACGTCTTACAACACCAGATCCTAAGTCTGGCGCGGCTGCCAATTACGCCACAGGCGCAAAACTTTTTTAAGTTTTGCAAAGATATATGTTTTATTTGAATGTCGCAAATTTTCAGGCTTTTTCTTTATTGAGCAAGATACTTGCGAGCAGTTTCTATAATAGTATCTTTTCCTTTTTGGATGTCTGATGATAGCATATCTATTTTAATGTCAGGTTCGATGCCAAATTCTATTTGATTCATATTAGCATCAAATGTGGGACTTGAAGAAAAACGTACAGACCATCCATTAGGCAATTCTGAAGAAAAAGGTAATCCACTTCCTCCACCAGTCTTATCTCCTATGATTGTAACATTGGGAAAGCATTTCATGTTATTAATAAAGTCATTTGTTGCGCTATATGAGCTCCTATTTGTTAATACAACTACTTTCTTTTGCCAGCGTATATGATTTGAAGGCTCTATGTAAATAGCTGTTGGTGACGAAAAATCACTGTGTCCAGTTCCATTTTTATGGCATATATAGCTAGTAAGAACTTTTTTGTTAGTGAACCTTGCTGCAAGATTTTGTTCAGTTGTTAAATTTCCTCCTCCATTATTGCGGACATCTATAATAAGTCCATTACATAATGATAATTCATTAAGAACTTCACTAAGATTACCACTACCAATAGCTGTAGAAAAACTTTCTATGTATATATAACCTATATTATCATCAAAAATTTTGTATTCTAATCCTGATGATATACCATAATCTGTTCCTAAATAGTTTCTTTGAATACTATCGTCAAAATTTTTTGGATAATCTTCGAACCATTTCCAATAACGTGATGTACCTAAACTACAATATAAATTTACATGTCCATCATGTAATTCTTCCAGCATGTCTCCCAAAACTTCAAATAAGGCTTTATCAGTCATTGAAGATGATATTCTTTGTTCGTATTTATCATGAATAGAATCCCAGTCAAGTCCATATTCTTGTTGTTTGTAATCAAGGAAACAATATTTTTCATCGATAATTTTCCATAATGTTTCAAAATTTCCTTCTGGAGTATTATCGAGTTCGTCTTCCTTTATACAGGAAGAATAAAAGATCGGTATGATTGCTATTATATATAGAATATATTTTTTCATAACTAATCAATATAAAAGTGGAGAACGAGATATTTCTTTATCTTTATTCTTAATGATACAGATATTTTTAACAAATCCTACCATGAGACTATGAGAATATGTGTGGCATTTTATTTTATTTACGTTACTTTGGTGTAAGTCTAATACATATCCTAATCTTAAAGTTGCAGATTTAATGGGTATGTCGAGGGTTAACATTTGAAAGATTGATGGTTGATTACCAACCGAAGTAAATTGGATTACATGGTTCCAATTACCTTGGGTGAATATTTCATAATAGGATTGTTGATATTCAGGAGAGAACATGATTCCAACCATAGGAATATTAATTTGGTAACGTGCTAATAAAAGCTTATTATAAATATGTAATTGATATATAGCCATGGAACTGACGCCTAGATTTACATAAGCTTTTCCTTGTGCAGGATTGTTACTATTTCGCGTATTATAAATAAAACCTCCGTTTATTTGCCCGTAGAGACCTGCTAAAATTTTTAAAGTTGGAGTTATATGTATATGATAATGTAATCCATAACTCCATGAAAACAATGCTGATATTTCATTACCTGTTTTTGCCTCATTTTCTGTATATGCTGCGTGCGTCTGAAAAATACTTTGTGATGATACATTGCCATGCATTATTTTTGTCATTCTAATATTTTCTCTAAGAAAACGTATTTCTATTCCCGTATATTCTAACGGGGAAAGATAAGTATCCAGTAAGTTCGTATAGCCGATTCCATACATGGATGCTCTGTTTATGAACCTAGTTGAAGGAAGACTATCATTTTCTTTAGTTTGTCCCCAAATATATATATATGATACACAAAACAATAATAGAAAGATAATCTTTTTTTTCATATTTAGAACAATTTTAATTGTCCGGTAATTTCATCGATAACGTCTTCGTCATTTTTATTCGATTCAGAATCTTGTATATTTTCTTCTGGAAGTTCTTCTTGTTTGGATTCTTCATCTTCAATTCTTCTTTTCTTAAATTTGAGAGGTTCTAATTCTATAATACGATTTACATTATAAGTCGTAACACGTTTTCCTTTGGCCTTGAAACTTTTTATACCGATGAATTGTTCAGCATCTATTTCGAGCGCATCTCGGAAACTATCATTTCCTCCAAAGACAACTTGAATACGTGGATAGTCTTGATCTGTAAGTAGAACCAATTTATTTTCCTTGTTATCTCCTAAATAGTTTTGTTTTCGATTACTCGTCTCAAAAGAAAAACGCTTAATATAAAGATATCCTTGTTGATCTTCATCATATAATAAAGCTGTCCAGATTTTATCTTTATCGTATTTTTCAATTTTTATTATGCCATCATCGTAATGATTGTTTAAATCTGTGTTTGTTGTGTAATATTCGCCATTATTCATTACAACCAAAATAAAATCATTGTTTTGAAATTCCCCTAGAAAATCACCTCGTCCATCATAATTTAGTCGTAATATATCCTTGTCAAACCAAACTTTTCTTCCTCCTAAAGTTGAAGCACCTTTTTGTTTTAATCCTATTTTATAAACTTCGTTTTTTGTCAAAATATTACCCATCGATTGTCTACCCTTAATTGCTATTTCGCTAAAATCTTTGTCAAAAATAATTTTCTTTAAATGTGGATTAGGCTTAAGTGTTACTTTTATTACTTCGGCTTCACCATTAGGATTTGCTGAGAAATAGGAGATTTTGGAATTTTGTTTGCCTTGTGTAAGATCATATTCTTTATCACGGGTTATTCCGGTTACAGCAAAGCGTTTGATGTATTGATATCCATTTTTTCCATCTCTGTAAACAATATTGTATATGGTCCTTTTATCATTCTTTTTAAATACATTGATATATAGAATATTTTTTCCTACAAACATTTTTTCACAGATGTGTACAATTTTGTATTTTCCATCACGAAAAAATATAATTATATCATCGATGTCTGAGCAATTGGCAACAAATTCGTCTTTTTTTAGTCCTGTTCCGATGAAACCTTCGTCGCGATTAATATATAATTTTTCATTAGCCTCTACAACTTTGGTTGCGACTATTGTATCGAAACTTTTGATTTCGGTGAGTCTGGGATGACTTTTACCATATTTGCTCTTTAACGTTTGAAACCATTTTACTGTCACGCCTATGATATTAGCTAAATCGTGGTCGATAGCAATAATTTCATCTTTCATTCGTGAAATTGCCTCTTCTGCTTTAACAGAATTGAATTTTAAAATTCTAGCCATCTTGATTTCCATGAGTTTGAGAATATCCTCTTTAGTTATCTCACGGACAAACGAAGAATAATATGGTTCCAGTCTGTTGTCAATATGAATGCAGGCTTCATCCATATTATTTGCCTGTTCAAATTCTTTATCTTTATATATCCTTTCTTCAATGAATATTTTTTCCAAAGATGCGAAATGCAGTTCTTCAAGGAGCTCTCCTTTACGAATTTCTAACTCTTTGCGTAATAACTTTTTCGTATTATCTACAGATTTACGCAAAAGGTCGCTCACTGTTAAAAAGCGAGGAGTCCTATCGTCAATAACACAACAATTGGGAGATATACTCACTTCACAATTTGTAAAGGCATAAAGTGCGTCCAATGTTTTGTCGGAGGAAGTTCCAGGAACCAAATGCACTAAGATTTCTACATTAGCAGCTGTATTATCATCTACTTTTCTAACTTTGATTTTTCCTTTATCTACGGCTTTGAGAATAGAATCTATTAAAGAAGAAGTTGTTTCTCCGTAAGGAATTTCTGTAATAGAAAGTGTTTTATTATCTAATTTTGTGATTTTGGCACGGATTTTCACAACGCCTCCACGTTCTCCATCATTATAATGAGATACGTCAATTGCTCCGCCAGTCTGGAAATCAGGGAAAAGTTGGAATTTTTCGTTATGTAAATATAAAATTGCCGCATCACATAATTCGTTAAAATTATGTGGTAAAATTTTAGATGAAAGTCCTACTGCTATACCTTCTACTCCTTGGGCAAGTAACAGTGGATATTTTACAGGAAGAGTAATGGGTTCTTTGTTTCTTCCATCGTATGATAATTCCCATTCCGTAGTTTTGGGGTTAAATACCACTTCCGTTGCAAATTTTGAAAGACGGGCTTCTATATAACGAGGGGCAGCAGCTCTATCGCCTGTGAGGATATTCCCCCAGTTTCCCTGACAATCGATAAGAAGATCTTTTTGGCCTAGTTGCACTAATGCATCTCCTATAGAGGCATCTCCATGAGGATGAAACTGCATTGTATTACCAACAATATTGGCGACTTTGTTATACCTTCCATCGTCCAACATTTTCATTGAATGTAGAATTCTTCTTTGAACTGGTTTTAAACCATCATTTATATGAGGTACGGCACGTTCTAATATGACATAAGATGCGTAATCTAAAAACCAATTTTGGTACATACCACTTAATTGATGCTTAACTTGATCTTTCGATGTGTCGGCCAGTTTGTAGTCAGAATGTTCTTCTTGCGGATTATTGGAAGAGATATTATCTTTTTCTTTTTCTATATTGTTTGTATCTTCGCTCATAATATTTGGGGGAATATGCTTTTTCTTGTTGATTTTAACAACAAATTGATTTTTTTACATATATCTATCTATCTAATCTTTGCAAAAATACGAATTTTATTGAAAAAAATCGTTTACTTTGCACTTTATTTGATAGAAGAAAACAATAACGAAAAATAAACGGATAAAAGATGGCACAAGAAGACGTGTTTAAAAAAATTGTATCTCATTGTAAAGAATATGGCTTTGTATTTCCTTCCAGTGAGATTTATGATGGATTGGGGGCTGTATATGACTATGGTCAGAATGGTGTTGAATTAAAGAATAACATCAAACAGTATTGGTGGCAAAGTATGGTTTTATTACATGAAAACATTGTTGGATTGGATTCTTCAATATTTATGCATCCCACAATTTGGAAAGCTTCAGGGCATGTGGACGCGTTTAATGATCCATTGATAGATAATCGTGATTCTAAAAAGAGGTATCGTGCCGATGTCCTTATAGAAGATCAAATTGCAAAATATGATGATAAGATAAACAAAGAGGTGGCAAAAGCTGCTAAGAAATTTGGTGACTCTTTTGATGAAGTTAAATTTCGTGCTACCAGTGCTCATGTCTTAGAACATCAAGAGAAACGTGATGCTCTTCATGAAAGATACAAAAAAGCAATGAACGATAATGATTTGTCAGAGCTTCGTCAGATTATATTGGATGAAGGCATCGTTTGCCCAATATCAGGTACAAAGAATTGGACAGAGGTTCGTCAATTCAATTTAATGTTTAGCACTGAAATGGGTTCTACCGCAGAAGGTTCTATGAAAATTTATCTTCGTCCGGAAACTGCGCAAGGAATCTTTGTAAATTTTTTGAATGTGCAAAAAAGCGGTCGTATGAAAATCCCGTTTGGTATTGCCCAGATAGGTAAAGCGTTTCGTAATGAAATTGTTGCACGTCAATTTATTTTTCGCATGCGCGAGTTCGAACAAATGGAAATGCAATTTTTTGTTCGTCCAGGAAGTGAATTAGGCTGGTTCCCTAAATGGAAGGAAGCTCGCCTGAAGTGGCACAAAGCATTAGGTTTCGGTGATGATCATTATCGTTTCCATGATCATGAAAAATTAGCTCATTATGCTAATGCTGCTACAGATATTGAATTTTTGATGCCTTTTGGTTTTAAAGAAGTTGAGGGTATACATTCTCGTACTAATTTTGATTTGAGCCAGCATGAGAAGTTTTCAGGTAAGAGTATTAAATATTTCGATCCTGAGTTAAATGAGTCTTATACTCCTTATGTTATTGAAACTTCTATAGGTGTTGACCGTATGTTTTTAAGTGTAATGTGTGCGTCATATAAAGAAGAAATATTGGAGGGTGGCGATACTCGTGTGGTATTAAAACTGCCATCAGCATTGGCACCTGTTAAATTAGCTGTTCTTCCTTTAGTTAGAAGAGATGGGCTGCCCGAAAAGGCTCAGGAAATTGTTAATGATCTGCGTTTCCATTTTAATTGTAAATATGAAGAAAAAGATACAATAGGTAAACGTTACCGTCGTCAGGATGCAATTGGCACTCCGTACTGTGTAACAGTAGATAATCAAACTTTAAAAGATAATACGGTTACTTTGCGTGATCGAGATACCATGGAGCAAGAGCGTGTAAATATTACCGATTTAAATAATATCATTGCTGATAAAGTAAGTATCACAGGTTTGTTAAAAAAGTTAGTATAAGAACCAACGCTTATAATAAAGAATAAATTATTTTTGTATGAAAGAGAGACTTTTATTTTTATTTACTTTGATTTGTACTTTTGTTTTTACATCTTGTGGAGAAACAGGGGAGGAAGATTCCTATACAAATTGGAAAGAACGTAATACTCATTATATAGATTCTATTGCCACTATAGCTAAAGCTAATTTAGGGACGGAAGTAGGAAAGTGGAAGATTATCAAATCCTATACTTCTACAACGCCTGATGCGATTACAGGTTATGGTGATACAAGTGAATATGTATATGCGCAAATCAAAGAAGTTGGAACAGGAACAGAGTCTCCTTTATTTACTGATTCTGTCGGCGTTAATTATCGAGGATGGAATATTATTAATGAAGTTTTCGATCAGTCTTATAAAGGACCTTATGAACCTTCGATTGATGAACCATATGGTTGTTATCTTAAGAGTGTTGTTAATGGTTGGACTACTGTTTTACAGCAAATGCATGAGGGTGATCGTTGGCAGATATATATTCCAAATGACTTGGGATATAAATCGGCAGATACAAAAACTACAATACCAGCTTATTCTACATTAATTTTTGATATAAATCTTGTTTATATTTATAAAGTAGGACGAGAATAAAGTCGGATAAATAAAAAAGCCTTGTTTCTAAAAACAAGGCTTTTTTATTACAGTATTAGAGAGTGAATTCTAATATGCATTTATTTTCTATTTATTTTTCTTAATTAGAAAATGTTTTTTCTTTAATAAGATATTCTGCAATTTGGACGGCATTCAGGGCTGCTCCTTTTTTGATTTGATCCCCTACTACCCAAAATGTTAAACCATTTTCTGTTACCTGTTCTATCGGAATCTCCTTCTTTCCCATATTACTTTGGTGTTAATTTAGATAACTTTTCTTCCACTAATTCCATAGGTTAAAATTTAATTAGAACATCGTTTCTATTATCGTAAGAGTAAGTACCA
>CAZKSK010000103.1:0-7648 GCA_964555225.1 uncultured Bacteroides sp. | reverse complement strand
CGTACTGGATTCTCAATAATATCCATGTACATTCCATCCATAATCATCTGACTTTCTTTATGCGAAAGTTCTTCTGCTTGCGCATCTATTTGATTCTTTTTCTCTATAAAAGTATAAAGTTTCTCATTTAAAGGAGTACCTGAAACTTTTTGCTCTGCCATATCAATATTCACTTTAATAGTTCCCTTTTCTATGACAATAGGCATAATACTTTGCTCTCCAATAAATAAATTACCCATCAAAGTAGAATCGGCACAACCCGACATCGTAAATTTACCATGTACAACTTCTCCGGAATCTATTTTTACCAATTCGTTATCCTTTATAATTTTAATAAAAGCCATCTTACCATCAAGAGATGTCACGGAAGAAATTCCCTCAATTTCATATTTTCTTGTACAAGACGAAAATATTAATACAGTTAACACCAAATAAAGTAATTTGTTCATCGTCTATTTTTCTAATGTGGACACAAAAATACAATCAAAAACAATAGAGAAGAAAGTTTTTATTAATATTTAATGCTTATCTGTTTCTTTTAGTGTTCGTTTAAATTGGAATAATTCGTATTTTTGCCGCATTATTATTTATTAAATAACTATTTAAAATGAAACGACTGAAAATTTACATGATATTGTTTCTTAGCATATTCTTCGGAACAGTCTATGCTGATGAGGGAATGTGGCTTTTACAATTAATGAAAGAACAACATTTGGCGGATCAAATGAGAAAAAAAGGATTGCTTTTGAGTGAAGACGATATCTATAGTCCAAGTCAGATTTCCTTGAAAGATGCAGTCGGTATTTTCGGTGGAGGTTGTACAGGAGAAATTATCTCTGCAGATGGTTTAATATTAACCAATCATCATTGTGGCTTTGATGCAATACAAACTCACAGTTCGGTAGAACATGATTATCTGACGAACGGCTTTTGGGCAATGAACCGCAGTGAAGAACTGCCTACCGAAGGCTTAACATTTACGTTTGTTGTCAGGATAGATGATATAACCGATATTGTAAATGATAGTATTAAAGCAGGAAAAGTTAGTGAAGAAGATGCCTTAGGTTATAATTTTCTAACTAAAATAGCAAATCAGCAATGGGAGAAAAGTAATCTCTATAATAAGAAAGGCATTCAGGTACAGGCTCTCCCATTTTATGCCGGTAACAAATATTATCTTTTTTATAAAAAAATCTACTCGGATATCCGTATGGTTGCAGCTCCTCCTCAAAGTATAGGTAAATTTGGAGGAGAAACGGATAATTGGATGTGGCCTCGTCATACAGGGGATTTTTCTATGTTCCGTGTCTATGCGGATAAAAACGGAGAACCGGCAGAATATAATAAAAACAATATTCCTTTAAAATGTAAAAAACATCTCACAATATCCTTAAAAGGCATTGAAGATGGTGATTTTGCCATGATTATGGGATTCCCTGGAAAGACATATCGTTTTTTGACTCAAAGCGAAGTAAAATCCCGCATGGATAATGAAAATACTCCTCGTATAAGGATTCGTGAAGCCAGACAAAATGTACTCTGGAAAGAAATGATGCAAGACAATAAAATTCGTATCCAATATGCTTCGAAATACGCTAGGAGTGCAAATTATTGGAAAAATGCCATCGGAATGAATAAAGCAATTATAAATAATCATGTATTAGAAGAAAAAGCTGCACAAGAAGCACAATTTATTAAATTCGCTAAAGAAAAAAATAATTCGGCTTATGAAAAGGTAATTTCTAAAATAGACTCCATTATTAAAGAAAGCGCAAAAGACGATTACTTAATGGTAGCAGCTACGGAAACATTCAATGGCATTGAATTTGGTTCTTTTTTCCATACTATGGATGAAATGAAGAAAGCTATAGAATCGAAAGATAAGGAAAATATAGAAAAAATAAAAAAAGAACTTGAAAATGAATACCACCAAATATTTAATAAAGATTATAATCATGAAGTTGACCAAAAAGTGGCTAAAATACTAATTCCTCTTTTTGCAGAAATGACTACAGAGCAACCGGCTTTTTATGAAACTATTGCAAATAAATACAAGGGTAATTATGATGCATTTATTACAGACATGTATGATCATTCAATAATGAGTAATAAAGAAAACTTAGATAATTTTTTAAAAAAACCTACAATAAAAGCTATAGATAATGATATAGCTACTCTCTTTAGCCGCACAAAAGTTGATTTCATGCAAAAAATAACAAAACGTGTCTATGCTTCACGCGATAAATTACAATTACTTCATAAGACATATGTTCGTGGACTTTGCGAAATGTATGAACCTACTCCAAAATCACCTGATGCAAACTTCACGATCCGTCTCACATATGGTAATGTAAAGTCCTACAATCCCAAAGACGGTGTGCATTATAATTATTACACGACATTGAAGGGTGTAATGGAAAAAGAAGATCCCTCCAATCCTGAATTTATTGTACCGGCAAAACTAAAAGAGTTATACCGGAAAAAAGATTACGGACGTTATGCCATGAAAGATGGAGAAATGCCGGTTTGCTTTCTCACCACCAATGATATCACCGGTGGTAATAGCGGAAGTCCTGTTATGAATGCCAACGGAGAATTAATTGGCGCAGCATTTGACGGGAATTGGGAATCTCTAAGTGGTGACATTAATTTTGAGAATGAAAAACAACGTTGCATTGTCGTTGATATTCGTTACGTTCTTTTTCTGATTGACAAATTAGGAAACTGTCCATACCTAATTAATGAAATGACATTAGACGAATAAAAACGAGAATTCGTATTCGGTATGGATAAATCAAACTAATAATAGAAATAGGCGAGCAAAAAATTTTGCTCGCCTATTTTATTTCAATTAAAAATTTCCAAATCAATAATTCTTCGTACAAAGAGAATTATAATCAGTTTCAGCTTTTGGTATTTCCCATACCCAACCATCTGCATCTGCATCTTTTTCTGTAAATGTGCAGAATGTAATAATAAAATTAGAACCTCTCTCTATAGATTGGTGTAGGCGCTTTAAATCAAAAAAACGGAAACCTTCACCCCATAATTCAACTCGACGACTGTTCATTATTTCTGTAATCAACGCATCTCCGGTATTACCTTTCGAAACATACGAAGGATCACGGGTTATTTGGAATTTCGTAAATACAGTTTGGGCCTCGGCATCTTTACCTGCACGAGCTAAGGCTTCAGCTTCTGTTAAATACATTTCAGCAAGACGCATAAAAGGAACTTCTCCTAATGCATCAGCAGTTGAGCGTGCTGTAAATTTACGATTCTGATAAGTATTTTTTGCATAACTTGTGCTCGGAACATCCTCTTTACCTGTTGGATCCCACCAAGCACGACGGAGATCTGTAGAAGACATCGTATTATATGTATCTGCATTGATGCATTTAACTCCTTGACGAATAGCTGATGAATTGAAATTCCAAGACATATAAGCATAGTAGGAATAGAAATAGACTGTTTTGTCACTTGCAGTAACCGCAGCATACATAGCTTCGTTCGTATCGGAAGTTATATCAGCAAAACCACAATTTAGCTGTGTTCCGGTCATTAAACTGCATCCTCTTGATTCAGCAATTGAAATAGCTTTAGCTGCATATTGAGCTGCATTCGTATAATCCTGCATAGCTAATGCAACGCGTGCTTTCAATCCCCATGCTACCATATCGCTATAATGAGTTATTCCAGGTTCCTGACCATCCAAAAGAGTACAAGCCTCTGTCAGATCCGAATTGATTTTCGAATAAACTTCCTCTACAGAACTACGGGCTAATTCACCTCCAGTAGATGATTCACGATACGGAACCCCATCTTGAGTATTACTAGTCCCGGCAGCATAACGTTTTGCATATGTCTCTACCAAATTAAAATGTGCCCACGCTCTAAAACAGAGAGCTTCGCCCTTTATCAAATTATAAAGATTTTCATCTGTATTAGTGACCTTATCCAAACCTTCAAGAACTTTATTAGCATTTAAGATCCATTGATAATAAAGTCTCCAAATCGTTGCATTATATCCACTCTGGTTATCCATATTTGCAGTCCAACCCAAATAAGGAGCTTTCATCCACGTATTGGTTTGCCATGTCATGTCATCAGCTTCTGCATCCATACACATCATAATACCGGGAGCTCCTCCTAAACATTGATAACCAGATTCTTGCGATACCATCTCTTTATGAATACCGTTTATTGCCAGATAAAGATTATCTAAAGATGCATCTATAGTATTTTCTGATACAGAACCAGAAGGTACTGTATCCATGTAATCTCCTTTACAAGAGGAAAGAGCCATCGAACTTAATGCAACAGCACCGATTGCTAAATATTTTATATATTTCATATTATTCTTAATTTTAGAATGATACATTTAAACCTATAGTAAAATTACGAGTAGGCATATATTCGTTATATGTGAGACCGGAATAGTTTGCCATTGGATTCAAACCTTGGCGTTTTTTCAACATAAATAAGTTCTCCGCCGTTAAATTTAAACGAGCACTTTTTATCATAACTTTTGCCAAAAGATCTTTAGGAAACTCATATCCCAAGTTAACGGAACGAAGATTCAAATAATCTGAACTAATTAACCAGCGAGTTGACGTCGCACCGATATTCGTTGCATGAGTTGAATTATTATCCAAACGCGGAATATTGGTAACATCACCTTCTTTTTGCCAAGCCTTCAAAACATCCTTACTCATAGAATAACCAAAATTAGACATACTCATCAAAGTTTGGTAATTACTATCCAGGACTTTACCTCCTAATTGATAAGAAAATATAGCAGATAAATCAAACGCCTTATATCCTACTTTAAAATTAAAACCACCATACATGGTAGGAATAGCTCTTCCACTAAAATCATATTTAGCATAACTATAAGAATTGGTAAGGGTCTTCCCGTTTATTTCCACTATTGAATTCTTAACCGATGTAGTCAAGGTTCCAGCAGCTTCATTATATTGATCCGTATCAAGATAATATAAACCATCACCATTAGTAGGATTTACGCCATACCACTGACGCAACCAGAATTCATAAATAGATTTCCCTTCCATCCATTTCTTAGTTCCGTTGATATATCCGTTTTCTTTCATTGTCTCAGGCAAGTTAATAATTTTATTTTTGACGAAAGTGGCATTAGCACCAAAAGAAGCTTTCCAATCTTTTTGTTTAATTAAATCGTAATTCAATTCAATTTCAACACCCTTATTACTAACTTTACCTATATTCTGTACAACTGATGATACTCCTGAAGAAGTCGGCTGTGACACATCGAATAATAAATCTTTAGAATCCTTTTTGAAATATTCTATGCTACCGGAAAGACGGTCAAACAAAGTAAATTCTAAAGCTATATCAGTAGAAACTTGAGTCTCCCATTTTAAATCAGAATTGGACAAATCTTTAAAATATGCACCGGCTTCATCATTATTGTTATATCCTAATCCATACAATGTTTGATAAGGATAATAATTATTATCACCATCAGAATCAAGAATAGCATCATTACCTGTTTCTCCATAAGAAGCACGTAATTTCAAATTATTAATCCATTCATACTGTTTCATAAACTCCTCTTCACTGATTCTCCAGCCTGCACCGAAGGACCAGAAATCACCCCAACGATTATCTTTTGAAAAACGAGAAGAACCATCATGGCGATAAGACAAAGAAGCATAATATTTACTTGAATAATCATAATTTATACGGCCAAAATATCCTTCTTTTTTATAATTATCTGTATAAGAAGATAGACTACTAATATTTACGAAATTACCAAACTCATATAATCCACTTACCGTTTCTTGAGTTTTCATTCCATATAAATATTCATACTTATAACTATAATTCTCATGACCTAACAAAGCATCAATTGAGTGTTTTCCAAAACTCTTATTGTAAGTAATCAATTCATTCAGAGTTTGAGTTGTACTACGAGTTGAAGTCTGATTCAAACGTCCAGGACCTGCAGTACCATCACCCACTAAAGGATTCTCATATACTTTTTTACGATAATCCGTATTTTGATAAGAATAATTCATAGTTAGACTCAAACCTGTCAAAGGGGTAATAGTTGCATATGTATGAACATTTTGATTATTACGAACCAAATCTCTACTATTCATTTCTGTTTCTGCAATAGCATCACGACCATTATTGGAAAGGCGAGTTCCCAAATAATCATAAACGTATTCACTCGGATTAGTCGTTACTTCACCATTCTCATCCAAATAAGCACCTGTTGTCAAATCATGTTTATGAACCGGATAAATTGGCGCCATTCCACGAATGAAGCGTGTTAAGTTACTATAAGAAGATGAATTATCCGAATCTGAAGTCGAATAATTAGAAAGAGAACGTGTTACTCCCAAATTCAATCCTGTTTTAAACCAAGTAGTCGGATATATGTTATAGTTTAAACGGCCTGAATATCGTTCAAAATCAGTCTTCAACATATAACCATTATCTTTCAAGTAACCAACAGATGCATATGTATCACTCTTATCTGTTTTTGTACTATAACTTAAATTATATTCCTGACGATAACTTGTTTTATATGCAGCATTTTCCCAATCCAAATCATCCCCCCATTTTAATGAAGTCGCACTACTATTCAATGTACCATCTGTTCCAACAATTTCGGTATCTGAAACCCCTGTAAAAGGGTTGTATTTTAATGTTGAACCGATATTTTGTGAAGCCAAAGTAGCAGCCTCATCACTTGTATATTTACCACTTGTAACATATGAATTCTTAAGCATTTGCCACTGTAATGGATAATATTGCCAAACATTAACTCGCGCATAATCAGCATAAGCCCTCTTCGACCACCCCTGATTGATTGTCAAATTAACACCTGTTCCACTATTACCTTTACCTTTCTTTGTAGTTATTAATATAACACCATTCCCTGCACTGGAACCATATAATGAAGTAGAAGCGGCATCTTTTAAAACAGTTATTGATTCAATATCAGATGGATTTATATCTGAAATACTTCCATTATAAACAGTTCCGTCAACCACATATATAAGGTGAATTTGATGCATTAACAGAACCAAAACCACGAATACGAACAGAAGCAGACTCACCCGGTTGACCGCCTGCAGCAGCAATCTGAACACCGGATGCACTTCCTTCTAGAGCAGCCGTAGCATTAGTAATTACACGTTTTTCAAGTGCCTGAGCTCCAACTGTAGAAGCAGCACCGGTAAACGATGATTTTTTCTGAGTACCATATGCAACAACGATGACATCATCAAGAGTTTGTGTATCAGGTTCCAAAACCACCCTTAAAGATGACTTGATAACTAATTCTTGAGATTTCATTCCTATATACGAAACGACCAAAGTTCTAGCAGAATTAGGTACATTCTGTATTTCAAACTTACCATCAATATTAGTAACTGTGCCAACGGTAGTTCCTTTTACTAATATAGTTGCACCTACTACCGGCTCATTATCTTCAGCAGAAATGACGATACCTGTCACTCTTCTCTGAGCCATAGCCAGACCTATTCCGACAAAAAGGAAGGACATAAACAGCATTAAACTTTTTTTCATAACTCTCTCTTTTTTTTATTAAATAATCTGATTTGTTTATTTAAAATTTTTAAATTAATTTTCTCGT
>CAZKSK010000102.1:0-7676 GCA_964555225.1 uncultured Bacteroides sp. | reverse complement strand
ACCCCAATATAAAGAATCTTTCATCGAAATATCCCCAAAAACACGTCCGTCTATACGTTCTATACCCTCATGTACAACAGCATCAATCAAAGCATCCATATCCGCATTGTCAAATTCCGGATCAAAACCTCCTACTACATAAAGGTCCCCCTGTAAAGTTCCTTTAACGACTGCACCCGTACGATAAAGACGTGTTTCAAATTTATAACCCGGTCCCAATTGGTCGAGAGCTGCAACTGAAGTAAATATTTTCTGCGTGGAAGCCGGTCGATAAAGTTTTCGTCCCTGATATGTATAAATTAAAGAATCCGTAGTAAGATCATAAGCGGCAAAACCTACTTCCGCCGCCGGATAATCTTTTTCAAAACGGCTTACGAGAGCAGCCAAACGCTGTGGCAAAGGAATTTTCACGATAGCATCTTGGTGTAAAGAATCAAGAGCGATGGAATCCATGACAGAAGCAATGGAATCAGAATCCGAGGAAATTAATAAAGTATCCGTATCAATTGGGAAATTACCTATTTTGATATTTGTTTTATTGTTCCCTGAACCTATTTTCCCAAAAGATTTTTCCGATGTGGAAGAAATAGCAACCGTACGGCAAGATTCCGCTACAATTGTCACGGACAAAATAATTAAAGCCCAAAAAAGAATATAAGAACGTCTTTTCATTCGATAGTCCTCCTTTTCTTTTCAAGGTACTTTAAAAACTCATCAGGCAGTAAGGGCATAAGACTCACAGTCTCATTATTATTACCGTAATGAATCAGCAAGTATTCAAGCATATGATATCTGCCGATATTAAAACTTCTGCAACCTTCAACAGAAGAAATTTCCTTTATTGCTATTCGTTGTTCTTTTGCAAAACGTCCTTTATAAATAACTAGAAATCCATCTTCGGTCAGTATATAAACCGTATGTATAATACGTTCAACAATTATTCCCAACAATACTAAAGCTATTATGGCTACAAAAGGATTTTTGTACCATAAAGAAAGAAATGCTACTATAGCCGTAAGGGCTACAAGCAGCCAGGCATAAAAACCCGATTTGGCCTGAAAGGTTCTGTTCATATCTTTAGTTTTCTTTTTCTATAATGCAAATGTAACTATTTTTTTCATCACATATGTCACATTTTACTATCTTCAAGCTTTCAAAACCTTGTTATAACAAAAAATAAACATTATTCTTACCAATCAACAAAGCTTTTTAGTAGTTTTGCACAAATTATGCAAATAATACTATCATGGTTAGAAAATTCGACTTTTTAGTCATCGGCTCCGGTATCGCCGGCATGAGTTATGCTCTCAAAGTAGCCGCAAAGGGTAAAGTTGCACTTATCTGCAAAACTGAACTTGAAGAAGCCAATACTTTTTTTGCTCAAGGTGGAGTCGCTTCGGTAACAAATACTTTAGTGGACAATTTTGAAAAACATATAGAAGATACCATTATAGCAGGTGATTACATCAGTGATCGGTCTGCTGTTGAGAAAGTAGTTAGGGAAGCTCCCGGACAAATCAAAGAACTTATAAGCTGGGGTGTGGACTTCGATAAAAAAGAAAACGGAGAATTTGATCTTCATCGTGAAGGAGGGCATTCCGAATTTCGTATCTTGCATCATAAAGACAATACGGGAGCTGAAATTCAAGACAGTTTGATCTGTGCTTTAAAATCCCACCCCAATATTACAGTATTCGAAAAACATTTTGCTATCGAAATTATTACTCAGCATCATTTAGGTATTAATGTTACTAGACAAACACCTGATATTGAATGCTATGGAGCTTATATTCTTGATTTGAAGACAAACAAAGTGGATACTTTTTTAAGTAAAGTCACCATGATGGCCACCGGAGGCGTCGGTGCGGTTTATCAGACCACTACAAATCCGCTTGTTGCTACAGGAGACGGTATTGCCATGGTTTATCGTGCAAAAGGAACCGTAAAAGACATGGAATTCGTGCAATTCCACCCTACAGCCCTTTATCATCCGGGAGATCGTCCTTCTTTTCTCATAACCGAAGCTATGCGTGGTTACGGAGGTGTTCTCCGCACGATGGACGGTAAGGAATTCATGCAAAAATATGATCCGCGCCTTTCTCTTGCTCCTCGTGACATTGTAGCAAGAGCTATAGACAATGAAATGAAAAATAGAGGCGATGATCATGTTTATCTGGATGTTACACATAAAAATCCGGAAGAAACCAAACGACATTTTCCCAACATTTATGAAAAATGTCTTAGTTTGGGAATAGACATTACTAAAGACTACATTCCTGTTGCTCCGGCTGCTCATTATCTTTGTGGAGGCATCAAAGTCGATCTCAATGCATGTTCATCAATTCGTCGTCTTTATGCTGTTGGAGAATGTTCATGTACGGGATTGCACGGAGGAAACCGTCTGGCATCAAATTCCCTGATCGAAGCAGTAGTTTATGCAGATGCTGCCGCCAGACACAGTTTAAAAGTTCTTGATAACTATACGTTCAACGAAAAAGTGCCCGAATGGAATGACGAAGGAACAAGCCACAATGAAGAAATGGTGCTTATTACCCAAAGTGTAAAAGAAGTAGGACAAATTATGAGCACATATGTAGGTATTGTCCGCAGTAACCTCCGTTTAAAACGCGCCTGGGATCGTCTTGATATCATCTATGAAGAAACAGAGGACTTATTCAAGCATAGCAAAGCATCAAAAGAAATCTGCGAACTTCGCAATATGGTCAATGTCGGTTATCTCATTATGCGTCAGGCTATGGAACGTAAAGAAAGCCGCGGTTTACACTATACGATAGACTACCCGCATCATGCATACGATCAAAAAAAATAAAAACATTGAATTGACGAATGATAACCCGATGGGAGAAAATGAAAAAGGATTTTTTGCTACATCAATATCCTGAACTTCTAAAGTTAACGTGTATAGGAATAATCTTATGCATGGAAACATTATCGATTTCCGCACAATCGGAAAATCGCAATGATTCCATACATAAAAAAGAACCTTATCGTGAACAGACTCTTCCTGTTCCTAACAAAGCGGAAGTTCCTTCCGAACTGCAAAAATATGCTTCACCAGACACTCCCGAAACCTCCTCTTCCACTTTAAATAACAAAAATCTCGTACCTTTAACTATACATTACGATTATACAAAAGAAAAAAAGTTACCTAAAGAAATGGAACCTTCACACACGAATCCATACAATGGAAATTTTGCTTCTGGAGGTTACATGATGCTCGACCGCAACAGTTATCTCAGCGGAGGATATAGCTATTCAGCTTTCCCAATCATAGGATCCATACGCGAAAGTAACCTTTTCTATAATCGAAGTTTAGGAAGCCATCTGGATTTCACAGGAGGTATTTATGGAGCCAAAATGATGATGGTAGGTCTTTCACGTCAGGGAGTCTTCAATGATTTTGGCTTTAAAGGTTCCTTGGACTGGAAAGTTAATAATTGGCTAAGTTTTCGCGGATTCGGAACTTATTCAGTAAACAAGCCACATTATTCGCTCGCCATGAATCCTTTTGTAGAAAATACAAATTACGGAGGAACTATGCGTATTATGTTCAACGAACACTTCGGAGTAGAAGGCGGGGTTGTCCGTGAATTTAATCCTTTTACCGGCAAATGGAAAACTTATCCCATTATAAACCCTATCATTAAATTTGGAAAATAATAAATGAACTGGTTTGATACGCTCATAAACGCACAATCGGCTCTTCAGGCTGTTATTATCTTATCTTTAATCTGCGCATGCGGATTAGGTTTAGGAAAAATACGCATATTTGGCATTTCGCTAGGTATAGCTTTTGTTTTTTTTACCGGAATCCTCGCAGGGCATCTCGGTCTTGCCATCAACCCTCAAATGCTTGACTACGCCGAAACCTTCGGTTTAGTCCTGTTTGTTTATACCTTGGGGCTTCAAGTCGGTCCGGGATTCTTTAGTTCTTTCCACCATGGAGGTTTAAGTTTAAATCTCTGGGGTGTCAGTGTTATTCTGTTTGGAACGGTTTTCGCCCTCACTCTCGGATGGCTGTTTTCGATCAATCTATCGGACTTGGTAGGTATTCTTTGTGGTGCTACGACCAATACTCCCGCATTAGGTGCCGCCCAACAAACACTCCAGCAATTAGGACTTCCGAGCAACAGTCCGGCACTCGGTTGTGCCGTATCATATCCGCTTGGAGTTGTTGGTGTAATTCTTGGAATTCTTGTTCTTCGCAAATTATTTGTCAAGCCATCCGATTTAACGTCTAAGAAGCAAGACGACGAGCATCACACTTATATTGCTACATATCAGACTGTAAACCCTGCTATTTATAACAAATCCATCGCCGAGATCGCAAGTATGAGCCATATAAAATTCATCATATCGAGAATATGGAGAAACAAACAAGTCATTGCTCCGAAATCAACCGATTTATTGCAAAAGGAAGATCGGCTTTTAGTCATAACTACTGAAAATGAGGCGGCAGGGCTTGAATTGCTTTTCGGTAAAAAGGAAGCAAAAGATTGGAATAAAGAAGACATCGATTGGAATTCCATTGACAATAAACTAGAATCACGCGTAATACTTATATCACGTGCAGGATTGAATGGAAAGACTCTTGGCAGTCTACAATTACGTAACACCTACGGTATCAATGTCAGTAGAGTTATACGCGGTGATGTAAAACTACTTGCCACTAATAATCTTCGTCTGCAATATGGCGATCGTGTAACGGTTGTAGGTGAAGCATCCGCTATTGACCATGTAGAGAAATTTTTAGGTAATGCCGTTCAAAACCTTAATGAACCGAATCTTGCCGCCATCTTCATCGGCATCATTTTGGGACTTGCCTTAGGTTCTATTCCTATCAATTTCCCGGGAATGTCGGCCCCCGTAAAACTAGGATTGGCAGGAGGTCCTATCATCGTAGGAATTCTAGTCGGAACTTTCGGTCCACGCCTGCATATGATTACCTATACAACACAAAGCGCCAATTTAATGCTTCGGAAACTGGGTCTTTCATTTTACTTGGCTTGCCTCGGATTGGATTCGGGAAGTCATTTTTTCGAAACAGTAATTCGTCCGGAAGGTCTGCTTTGGATTGCCGTGGGATTTCTCATTACTGTAGTACCGATCATAATCATAGGATTTATTGCTCTTAAAACTCATAAACTTGATTTTGGAACCATCTGCGGCATGCTTTGCGGCAGTATGGCCAATCCCATGGCACTCAGCTATGCCGACGATACCATACCGGGCGATACGCCTTCCGTAAGCTATGCAACGGTCTATCCATTATCCATGTTTCTCAGAGTGATTATAGCCCAAGTCATTATCATGTTTTTTATTTAAATAAATTAAAGTATGAAAGTATTATTAGTCAACGGCAGCCCGCATAAAAACGGATGTACCTACACAGCTCTATCCATAGTAGCTGACGCTTTAAACAAAGAAAGCATCGATACAGAAATTATGTATTTAGGAAACAAGCCTATTGCAGGATGCATAGGTTGTGGAAAATGTGCCGAAACAGGCGAATGTTTCAGAGGTGACATAGTTAACGATTTTATTAAAAAAACAGCAGAATGCGATGGCTTCATATTCGGAACAGCTGTTCATTTCGCGTCTGCTACAGGAGCTATAACCTCATTTATGGACCATGCGTTTATGATTCCTTCACAACTAAAAAATAAACCGGCGGCGGCTGTTGTAAGTTGTCGTAGGGGAGGAGCGACTGCATCTTTCGACCAACTGAATAAATATTTCACGATTCGCTGTATGCCTGTCGTATCTTCCAATTATTGGAATATGGTTCATGGATACACTCCCGAAGATGTGATGAAAGATGAAGAAGGAGTGCAGACCATGCGCATATTAGGTAAAAATATGGCTTGGCTATTGAAGTGTATTGAAGCCGGAAATAAATCGGGAATAGCACTTCCGGATTCAGAACAAAAAATATACACAAACTATATTCAATAACAACATGATAGCATTACAATCCGTCAGCACCTCACATAAAAGTTATCCTTTCATTGAAGACTTATTTCTTTCCGCTTTTCCGAACAAAGAAAGAAGAGAAATTTTCGAGCAACGGAAATATATTGATGAAAATGACCGAATGCAATGCCTTTTAATAAAAGAAGAAAAAAATGCCATGCCCGTAGGATTTCTCACAACATGGCAATTCAAGAAAATATGTTATATAGAACATTTTGCGGTAGCACCTTTCACCCGAAATAAGGGAATCGGAAGAGAGGCGCTACAGGCTTTTTTATCCCAAATAACAACACCTGTTATATTGGAAGTAGAATGTCCGGTTGACCCTCTTACAGAAAAAAGAATTCATTTCTATGAGAATACGGGATTTAAACTTTGGGAAAAATCATACTTCCAACCTCCTTATCCGGGAAAAGAAGGATTTCTGCCAATGCTCCTCATGGCTTACGGCAATATAAATGAAGAAATATCTTTCAAAACGGTCAAAAACTTACTTTATCAAAAAATCTATCATTATCCTTGCTAGTGCCCCATACGAGAAGTATCTACTTCATCGCGTTTCTTAACTTTATAATTACCCATACGATAAATAAAAGTAACTAATAATTGACGTCTGTCACCTAATAATTTCATGGTATTCCATTGTTTTTTATAATTAACCTTCGTATAAACCATATTATTAGTCATATCTTTCAATGCAAGAGTTACCAACATACGTTTATTCGGTGACTGCCATCTCAACGAACTGTTCAAACGCAAAATTTTATCAATATCATAAATACCTTGAATGGATTTACTCTGATAAAATCCATCTAACGTAAATTTAATATCAGGTTTCGAACAAAGATTCAAAGTAGTTGTCATTCTTCCAATCAAAGTAAATTTGGAACGATCGAAAGGAATATCAAAGAATTCATCACTCTTGTCACGATCATATAAACCATAAATAAAAACGTTTCCGTTCATCCACTTTCCTATCTTATACACTGTAGATATCTGTGCACCGATATTTCTTCTATAATTGAAATTAGTTTCTTTCATGATAAGGGCAAGTCGTTCAGACGATTGATAAGGTAATTGAACAAAGAAATCGGAATTTTCATCCCAAAAAAGTGCAAAAGTATAATTACTTTTCAAAGTATAACTAAATGTAAGTTGATAATCGGAAGCGGGATGTAGCAGAGGATTACCATGTACTTCGGTATAAGCACCGGAATAAAAAACATTACTGAATGTACTCCAATAACTGGGATAAGAACGATCACTGGAAAAAGAAAGTTGCATCAGATTTCCGTCCGTTATCCGATAGGTAGCATTAAAAGTAGGGAAAAGGTTCCAATCATTCCACACATTGGTATGGTAATATTCTGCTGCTAAAGATGCATCAACAGAAAACTTGTCACCGAAACTTTTATTGAATCCGGTGTAAAAATTTACACTTTTCTCATCAATATTGCTGGTACTGTTCGATTCGGGCACTTCATTGCCTTGAGCATCTTTACACCGCTGATAACTCTTATTGGAAGTAAGATTCAGTTTTGCACCGTAATTCAATCCCCATCCATTTTTACTTATAATTATTTTTGTTTTTTTATTGCAGCCAGTGTAGACCGTCGCCAGACCCGAACGCAACGGTATTTTTCGACTTATACCCAGTTCGTTTTTCGGCCTGGCAAACCGCC
>CAZKSK010000101.1:0-7714 GCA_964555225.1 uncultured Bacteroides sp. | reverse complement strand
TCAGTTGGTAGAGCACTGGTCTCCAAAACCAGGTGTCGGGAGTTCGAGCCTCTCTTCCCGTGCTATTAATAATTGTAATATGTTTAAGAAAATCGTAAACTATTGTAAGGAATCTTACGATGAACTTGTCCATAAAGTTACATGGCCTACACGTTCAGAACTTACTAACAGTGCAGTAGCTGTTTTATATGCTTCCCTACTTATTGCATTGGTGGTTTTTGCTATGGATTCTGTTTTCCAGAAAATAATGGAAACTATCTATCCGAACTAAAATTAAGTGAAATGTCTGGGACTGAAAAGAAGTGGTACGTTTTACGTGCCGTTAGTGGAAAAGAAAATAAGGTTAAAGAATACTTGGATGCAGATATCAAGAATAGTGATCTTGGTGAATATGTTTTTCAGGTATTAATTCCAACGGAAAAGGTATATCAGGTTCGCAACGGTAAAAAGGTTGTGAAAGAGAGAATCTTTCTTCCTGGTTATGTTCTAGTGGAAGCCGCCTTGGTTGGTGAGGTAACTCACCGATTGAGAAATACGCCCAATGTCATTGGCTTTTTAGGAGGATTGGATAATCCTACTCCATTAAGACAATCAGAGGTAAATCGTTTACTTGGTACTGTTGATGAAATGCAAGAAGCAATAGAAGATGTTTCTATACCTTTTGTAATTGGCGATAGTGTGAAAGTTACGTTTGGACCTTTTAGTGGTTTTAGTGGTGTCATTGAAGAAATTAATAGCGAAAAGAAAAAGCTGAAAGTTATGGTCAAAATATTCGGTCGGAAAACTCCACTCGAATTAGGCTTTATGCAAGTTGAAAAAGAATAATGCATTGTTACGCGCATTGTTCTATCTTTATAAATAATATAAAATTTTAAACAAATGGCTAAGGAAGTTGCTGGACAAATCAAGTTACAGATTAAAGGAGGAGCGGCAAACCCATCACCTCCCGTAGGACCTGCTTTGGGCTCTAAGGGAATTAATATTATGGAGTTTTGCAAGCAATTCAATGCCAGAACCCAAGACAAGGGAGGTAAGATTTTACCTGTAATTATTACTTATTATACAGACAAGTCTTTCGATTTTGTCATCAAAACCCCTCCTGTTGCTATTCAGCTTTTGGAAGCAGCAAAGGTAAAAAGTGGTTCTGCTGAGCCAAACCGTACGAAAGTTGCTCAACTGACATGGGATCAAGTTCGTACTATTGCTCAAGACAAGTTGGTTGACTTAAATTGTTTTACTGTTGAAGCTGCTATGACTATGGTAGCAGGGACAGCCAGAAGTATGGGAATTACTATTAAAGGTGATTTTCCAGGTAATAATTAAAAATCTTCAATTAGAATGGGTAAACTGACAAAAAATCAAAAGTTAGCTGCAGCTAAAATTGAAGCGGGAAAAAGTTATTCTTTAAAAGAAGCTTCTCAGATGGTAAAAGATTTGACTTTTACTAAGTTTGATGCTTCTTTGGATATAGATGTACGTTTGGGTATTGATCCTCGTAAATCGAATCAAATGGTCAGAGGTGTTGTTTCATTACCTCATGGAACCGGTAAAGTTACGAGAGTCTTGGTTTTATGTACACCTGATAATGAAGCCGCTGCAAAAGAAGCTGGTGCTGATTATGTTGGTCTTGATGAATATATCGAAAAGATCAAAGGTGGATGGACAGATATTGATGTTATTATCACAATGCCATCTATTATGGGTAAGATCGGTGCTCTTGGTCGTGTACTTGGTCCTCGTGGATTAATGCCTAACCCCAAGAGTGGAACTGTTACTATGGATGTTGCAAAAGCTGTTAAGGAAGTAAAGCAAGGAAAGATTGATTTTAAAGTTGACAAGAGTGGTATTGTCCACACTTCAATTGGAAAAGTCTCTTTTACTGTAGATCAAATACGCGATAATGCTAAGGAATTTATTGCTACAATTGTTAAGTTGAAACCTTCAACGGCAAAAGGCACATATATCAAGAGTATCTATCTTTCAAGTACAATGAGTGCTGGCATTAAGATTGATTTGAAGACTATCGACGAAATCTAAAAGAAAGTATCATGAGAAAGGAAGATAAAAATGCAATTATAGAAAAACTTGGAGGTCTACTGACAACATATTCACATTTCTATTTAGTAGATGTGACAGCTATGGATTCAGCAGCTACGAGTGCGTTAAGAAGAGAATGTTTCAAGTCGGAAATTAAGATGGTTTTAGCCAAGAATACTTTGTTACATAAAGCGTTCGAAGGTCTTGAAATAGATTATTCTCCCTTATATGATAGTTTGAAAGGAACGACAGCTGTATTATTCTGTAATATAGCTAATGTCCCAGCAAAATTAATCAAAAAGGTATCTAAAGATGGTATACCAGGATTAAAAGCTGCTTATGCTGAAGAAAGCTTCTATGTAGGAGCCGATCAGTTAGAAGCATTGACTAATATTAAGAGCAAAAATGAGGTTATTGCTGAAGTTATTGCGTTGTTACAATCACCGGCAAAGAATGTTATTTCGGCTTTACAATCAGGTGGCAACACCATTCATGGAGTATTGAAAACTCTTGAAGAAAGAAAATAATTAATAACTTAGTATTTAAACAATTTAAATTATACAAAAATGGCAGATTTGAAAGCTTTGGCAGAACAATTAGTTAACTTGACAGTAAAGGAAGTTAATGAGCTCGCAACAATCTTGAAAGATGAATATGGTATTGAACCTGCTGCTGCAGCAGTTGCTGTTGCGGCTGGTCCTGCTGCTGCAGGTGCTCCCGCAGTAGAAGAGAAAACATCTTTTGATGTAGTATTAAAGAGTGCAGGTGCTACTAAATTACAAGTAGTAAAGGCAGTTAAGGAAGCTTGTGGTCTTGGATTGAAAGAAGCTAAAGATTTAGTTGATGGTGCTCCGAGTACAATCAAAGAAGGTTTGGCAAAAGACGAAGCTGAATCCATTAAGAAAACATTGGAAGAAGTAGGAGCTGAAGTTGAACTTAAATAATATTATCCTGTAAATCAGGGAATTCGGTTAAGAACCCTCTTAGGGAGGGCTCTTAACCTTTTTGTGCATATATTTAAAATTTAAGTTCCATTAATTCACTCAACGATGTCTTCAAATACTGTAAATAATAGAATCAACTTCGCTTCTACAAAGAATCCGATGAAGTATCCGGATTTTTTGGAAGTACAATTGAAGTCATTTCAAGACTTTCTACAACTAGACACACCACCAGAAAAACGTAAGAATGATGGTTTATATAAGGTGTTCGCAGAGAATTTCCCAATTGCTGATACAAGAAACAATTTTGTTCTGGAGTTTCTTGATTATTATATTGATCCACCACGTTATTCCATTGAAGAATGTTTGGAACGTGGACTTACGTATAGCGTACCTTTAAAAGCAAAATTAAAATTATACTGTACTGATCCTGAGCATGAAGATTTCGATACAGTAATACAGGACGTTTTTTTGGGTTCTATTCCCTATATGACGGACAAAGGTACTTTCGTTATAAATGGAGCAGAACGTGTTATTGTTTCTCAATTACATCGTTCTCCTGGTGTTTTCTTTGGTCAAAGTGTCCATGCTAATGGTACACCTCTTTATTCTGCACGTATTATTCCATTTAAAGGATCATGGATTGAATTTGCTACAGATATCAATAATGTAATGTATGCATATATTGATCGTAAGAAGAAATTACCGGTAACTACTTTATTACGTGCAATAGGCTTTGAAACCGATAAAAATATTTTGGAAATTTTTAACTTGGCAGAAGAGGTTAAAGTTACCAAAGCAAATTTAAAGAAATATTTAGGTCGCAAATTAGCTGCCCGCGTATTAAAAACATGGGTAGAGGATTTTGTTGATGAAGATACGGGTGAAGTTGTTTCTATCGAGAGAAATGAAGTAGTTATTGATCGTGAAACAGTTCTTGAAGAACAACATATTGATGAAATAATTGAATCGGGTGCTCAGAATATTTTGATTCATCATGAAGAGGCAAATCAGTCTGATTATTCTATTATTTTCAACACTCTTCAAAAAGATCCAAGTAATTCAGAAAAAGAGGCAGTGCTGTACATTTATCGTCAGTTACGTAATGCTGATCCGGCAGATGATGCAAGTGCACGCGAAGTCATTAATAATTTATTCTTTTCTGAAAAAAGATATGATTTAGGCGATGTCGGCCGCTACAGAATTAATAAGAAGTTGGGCTTAACTACAGATATGAATGTACGAGTCCTGACAAAAGAAGATATTATAGAGATTATCAAATATTTGATAGAATTGGTTAATTCTAAGGCTGTTGTTGACGATATCGATCATTTGAGTAACAGACGTGTTCGTACTGTCGGTGAACAACTTTCCAATCAATTTGCTATTGGTTTGGCACGTATGTCACGTACTATTCGTGAGCGCATGAATGTTCGTGATAATGAAGTCTTTACACCTACAGATTTGATTAATGCAAAGACAATATCTTCTGTGATTAATTCATTTTTTGGGACAAATGCTTTGTCTCAGTTTATGGATCAGACGAATCCTCTGGCAGAGATAACTCATAAACGTCGATTGTCAGCATTAGGTCCAGGTGGTTTGTCTCGTGAACGTGCAGGATTTGAAGTTCGAGATGTACATTATACACACTATGGTCGTCTCTGTCCAATTGAAACACCGGAAGGTCCTAATATTGGTTTAATTTCTTCTTTATGCGTTTATGCAAAGATCAATAATCTTGGTTTCATTGAAACTCCTTATCGTAAAGTCAAAGACGGGAACGTTGACTTGTCTAATGACAACATTATTTATATGACAGCTGAGGAAGAGGAAAATAAGATTATTGCTCAAGGAAATGCTCCGTTAGATGATAACGGTAAATTCATTAGAAATAAAGTAAAAGCCCGTCAGGATGCTGATTATCCAGTGATAGAACCTGATAATGTTGAGTTAATGGATATATCACCCCAACAGATAGCTTCTATTGCGGCTTGCTTAATTCCTTTCTTGGAACATGATGATGCGAATCGTGCATTGATGGGTTCTAACATGATGCGTCAGGCTGTTCCTTTGATGAGAACGGAAGCTCCTATAGTTGGTACAGGTATTGAAAAACAAGTATGTGAGGATTCCCGTACCCAAATTGTAGCAGAAGGAGATGGTGTAGTGGAATTTGTAGATGCTACTACTATTCGTATCATGTATGATAGAACTGAAGATGAAGAATTTGTTAGTTTTGAACCGGCTTTGAAAGAATATTCGATTCCTAAGTTCCGTCGTACCAATCAAAATATGACAATAGATCTTCGACCGATCTGTGACAAAGGGCAACGAGTTAAAAAAGGTGATATTTTAACTGAAGGTTATTCAACTGCTGGAGGAGAGTTGGCTCTAGGTCGTAACTTGCTTGTTGCATATATGCCTTGGAAGGGTTACAATTATGAGGATGCTATTGTGCTGAACGAGCGAATGGTCAGGGAAGATATCTTGACCTCCGTTCACGTAGAAGAATTTATTCTTGAGGTTCGTGAAACTAAACGAGGAATGGAAGAATTGACTTCAGATATTCCTAATGTAAGTGAGGAAGCAACCAAAGATCTTGACGAGAATGGTATCGTACGTGTAGGGGCAAGAATTCAACCGGGTGATATCCTTATTGGTAAAATTACTCCTAAGGGAGAGTCTGATCCTTCACCGGAAGAGAAATTACTTCGTGCAATATTCGGAGATAAAGCAGGTGATGTGAAAGATGCTTCATTAAAAGCAAGACCTTCTTTACATGGTGTTGTTATTGAAAAGAAACTTTTTTCACGTGCTGTTAAAAATAGAAGTAGTAAGATGGCTGACAAAGCACTTTTACCTAAAATCGATGAAGAGTTTCAGGGGAAAGTTGCTGATTTAAAGGCTGTGTTAATTGATAAGCTTCTTGTTCTTACGGAAGGTAAAGTTTCACAGGGAGTAAAAGATTATATAGGTACAGAGGTAATTGCAAAAGGTTCTAAGTTTACTAAACATGATTTGGAAGGTCTTGATTATACCGCAGTTCAATTAAGTAAGTGGACTTCTGATAATCATAATAATGAATTAATCAGTAGACTTATTATTAACTTCTTGAAAAAATACAAGGAGCTGGATGCAGAATTGAAACGTAAGAAATTTGCGATTACTATTGGAGATGATCTTCCTGCAGGAATTATCCAAACTGCAAAAGTTTATATTGCGAAGAAACGCAAAATCGGAGTAGGTGATAAAATGGCAGGACGTCATGGTAATAAGGGTATCGTATCAAGAGTTGTTCGTCAAGAAGATATGCCTTTCTTGGCTGATGGTACTCCTGTTGACATCGTTTTAAATCCGCTGGGTGTGCCTTCTCGTATGAATATCGGTCAGATATTTGAAGCAGTACTTGGTAGGGCCGGAAAACGACTTGGTGTTAAGTTTGCAACGCCAATCTTTGATGGAGCTACGATGGATGATTTGAATGAATGGACTGATAAAGCAGGTTTACCTCGTTATTGTAAGACTTATTTGTATGATGGCGGAACCGGAGAAAAGTTCGATCAGCCTGCTACGGTGGGCGTGACTTATATGTTAAAATTAGGTCATATGGTCGAAGACAAGATGCATGCTCGTTCAATCGGCCCATATTCTCTGATAACCCAACAGCCGTTAGGTGGTAAAGCTCAGTTTGGAGGACAACGTTTTGGAGAAATGGAAGTTTGGGCACTTGAAGCTTTTGGTGCAGCCCATGTTTTACAGGAAATATTGACTATTAAGTCAGATGATGTTGTTGGTAGATCGAAAGCATATGAAGCAATTGTGAAAGGTGAACCGATGCCAACTCCAGGTATTCCAGAATCACTCAATGTTTTGTTGCATGAGTTAAGAGGTCTTGGCTTGAGCATCAATCTTGAATAATAATAAACTCTTTACATTATAATTAAAGAATATGGCTTTTAGAAAAGATACTAAGATAAAGAGTAATTTTACGAAAATCTCCATTGGTTTAGCTTCACCGGAAGAAATCTTGGAGAATTCGAGTGGTGAGGTTCTTAAACCGGAAACCATTAATTATCGTACGTACAAACCAGAACGTGATGGTCTGTTCTGTGAAAGAATATTCGGTCCTATTAAGGATTATGAGTGTCATTGCGGTAAATACAAACGTATACGCTATAAAGGTATAGTTTGTGACCGCTGTGGTGTTGAGGTTACGGAAAAAAAGGTTCGTCGTGAGAGAATGGGACACATTCAATTGGTTGTTCCCGTTGCTCATATATGGTATTTCCGTACTTTACCCAATAAAATCGGTTATTTGTTGGGATTGCCGACAAAGAAACTGGATGCGGTTATTTATTATGAACGTTATATTATAATCCAATCAGGTATTAAAGCAGAAGACGGTTATACGGCAGATCAACTCCTTACAGAAGAGGAGTATGTAGAAGTCATGGAATCTCTTCCTAAAGAAAATCAGATGTTAGAAGATTCTGATCCTAATAAGTTCATAGCTAAAATGGGAGCAGAAGCTATTTATGATATGCTTGTACGTCTGGATTTAGATAAATTATCATATGAACTGCGTGATCGTGCTAGTCAAGACGGTTCTCAACAACGTAAAAATGAAGCATTAAAGCGTTTACAGGTGGTTGAGTCTTTTCGCGCATCCCGTGGACGTAATAAGCCGGAATGGATGATTATTAGGAATGTTCCTGTTATTCCTCCTGAATTGA
>CAZKSK010000100.1:0-7798 GCA_964555225.1 uncultured Bacteroides sp. | reverse complement strand
TTCTTCACAACTGATACAGGATCTTCTTTAAGAGGAATAGAAATCGAAGCTGATGTAATGTTAAAAGGCACCCGTGTAGATGGAATATACACTGCTGATCCGGAAACAGACTCTACAGCAACCAAATTCAATGATATTACATATGATGAAATATTGAAGCGTGGACTGAAAGTCATGGATTTAACCGCAACTTGTATGTGTAAAGAAAATAATCTTCCGATTATCGTATTTGATATGGATAAAAAAGGAAATTTAAAAAAAATAATCTCAGGCGAGAATATCGGAACAATCGTTCATAATTAAACTACAAATCAATAAAAAATCCCATTGCTAAAAAACAATGGGATTTTTTATTGATTTATCTTCCAAAACCTCCACCACCACTTGTTGTACTACCAGTTGACGTATAACCAGAACCACACGTAAAACTACTCCAAGAAGAAATAGAAGAGCTACCTCCTTCATAATAATACGTACCCCAATTAGAGGTATAACTATTCGGAACAGATGAAGATACTCCATACTTATAAGTACTTCCACTTTTGAACGATGGGGACGTAACATATGAATAATTAGAACTCATACTACGAGGCACTTTACATGCAAAGATTACAGTTCCATTTGAGTCAGCAACCGTAAAATATCCACTGGACAAAGAACCACTTATTAGGACAACAGGTTGTGAACAAGTTGGAGATCCACTACCTCCCTGACTACCACCAGAAGAGAATACAGTTCCTCCCTTTATTGTTACATAAGACGGACTATCGGCATCCAAACCTTCTTCAGGAGAAGAAGTCCCTTGAGCCATTATAACACCTCCTTCTATTGTAATTGCCCCACTTTTACCATAATTAGAATCTATTGCATCGTTATTTGTAGCATAAGCATAAATATTCCCTCCATTAATAGTTATCATACCAGATGAATTAATAGCATCATCATAAGTCGTTATAACTAACTCTCCTCCATTAATTGTCAGAGAAGTCTTAGATTCAATTCCTTCAGCTTCGCTTGTAGATGTTTTAATAGTGAAAACGCCATCATTGATAACCATAGCACCCTCACTTTTAATAGCTTTAGCCTTAGAAGTATCGCTACTAGATGAAGTTCCTCCAAAACCCATACCACTACTACTAGTACCGTAAGCGGAACCGCTTGTGGTTGCTGTAATAATAGGACCATTTACAGTATCTCCAAATGTAGCGGTTCCATCAACCGATATACATTTACCCGCTTGACCACTACTTGTAATAATAAAAGTTCCCCCCGTAATGTTCAAATCACCATCACAATTAATACCACAAGCCGAACTCACATCGGATGTTGACACGACATAGACTCCACCTGTTGTAGTAAGCTGAAATGTTCCTGCTGATATGTTTACATCGCCATCCGCCTTAATACATTTTGAACCTGCGCCAGAAACACTAGAAATCAACGAACCTGCTGTTTGCCTGAAATTCCCAACTGCTGAAATACTATGAGCTTTATCTCCTGTAGTTGTAGAAGTTAAAGATCCTCCATTAATACAAATATTTCCTTCTTCAGCTTGAACACCTTCTTCTATAGAAGTTAAATTCCAAGTTCCATTTTGCAGAATTACATATGAATTAGTATGTATTGCATCAGAAGCAGCTCCTGTAACATTTATATTTCCACTCATACCGACAATATAATCATCACTACAAATAGCATGCTTATAATTCCCTTTTACATTTAAGGAACCTGAACCGGCAAAAATGAGTTGCCCTTCAGCAAAAAGAGTACCTTTTTGATCTTCCGTACTTGTTGGATAATTTGAAGAATCTATCAAAGTATTAACAGTACCCTTTTCTGGTACAATAAATGCTCTTTTATGGCTTTGAAAATTAAATGCCGGCCCTGATGCCGATGTTAAAGAAAGCCCATTCATAGATATCTCATACAAATGATCACTATATATTTTTAGTGAACCTGAACCCGATCCACTCACTTGATAACATATATATTTAGATGTTATAGAAGTCAAAATCACATTTCCGGATGAATTAGAAGTCACAGTCACCGAATCTGGAATATTAGATATAGTTGCACTACTCCCATCCCATACAATTTTCATTGTAGATGCAAATGTATACTTACTTAAATAATCATCCGAAGAAGGAGCTATAACTTCTTCGCCTACAGTTGTGGTTGAATCACTACTTCCAGAAGACGAACCACTATTATCGGTTGTTGTATTGTCATCGGTTAAACCATCTTCCGTAGTACAACCAACAACAATCAAGGTACTCAAAAGTCCTACTAAAATGAATTTTATATATCTCATAATCTCTTATTTTTAATGGAAAGAAATCATAAATATTTATTTAAAACTTAATAGAATAACCCATCCCTAATATATTTCCATTGGATTCATCATCGTCTGATTTCTTTTGATAACGGTAATAAACTTCAATAGAATTTTTTTTGTTCAGAGCAAAATCTGTTCCTATTGTCCAGCGAGTTTTCTGATTGCTCAGACCATCATCCAAAGAATTAAAAAGTTCACAAGAAGCAAAAGGTGTAAAAGAACAATTCTTTATATTATATTCTATTTGAAAACGGGAACGCAATAAATTAGTTGATTTACCAGATATTTCTTCATCTGATTTTTTTACCGATTTCGATGAATCTTCATATTTTGCTACACTCAAAGACGTTCGATAAGTATATTGATACCGTTCACGCAACGAAAAAATCCAACGATTTACTTTACAAGAGCCTCTTGCTCCGAAAAATAAACGATGCCTTGGTGACCAATATTCAGGAATATAATTACCTTTTGCAGTTGATTCATTAGGATGATTATAATATATATATACATATCCTCCGTCTAATTTAAGATAAGAAGTCAATTTATAATCCATAGACATAAATCCAGACCATCTATCTACTGTTTTGGAATTATTTCGCGTACGATAATCTAAACCTGCAGTAATTCCAAAATCTTTTGTAATTTTCTTTGTTGCATCTACATTCGTCCAGATTCCAAAGTCATCATCTTGCGCCATTACTGTTAATGGAAAATATAAGACAACTATTAACAAATATACTTTATAAATCTTCATAAGTTCGTGGTACTTTAGTTACTTCATCCATTGAATTCAGTTCTCCATTCTTTTCCTCATAATAAATTTTCAAAAGAGCTGAATCCTTTAAAAAATTTAAAGATCCGATTTCTACCTTTTGAATCTTTAAACCCGTACGTTTTTCCAAATCCGAAATCAATTCGGCTCTCTTTTCAGGAAGAATTAACTTTATATTATCATAAGTAATTAATTTGCAAGAAACATGTTTTATCCATCGATTACTTTCACATACCCATGTTGCCAAAATAAAAAGAAGATTTGTTGCCATCAACTCTGCATAACTGATACTTCCAGCTAAGCCATTAATAGCAGATATGGCAATGATCACAAATAGATACGTCATTTCACGTATAGGAACAGATTCTGTTCGATATCTAATAATTCCAAAAATAGCAAAAAGCCCTAAGGCAAAACCAACTTTCAATTTAACACCACCCATCAGAAATATAAGCAAAAACACACTTACTGCAATAAGAGAAAATGTAAAATAATAATCTTTTCTCTTACTTTTAGGATAGTAAAAAAAATGAATAATGATACCAACAATAATCATGTTTACAAAGAAACGTATCACTAATTCTTCGAAACCACCAACATCAATCCAACCCGAAGGCATAGACGCTACTAACACTGAATCTTGAAGCTCTTCCATTTTATTACATTAACAGTTTGTTTATTAATATCATTTTTTGCTTAAAATTATTCTGTTTTAAATTTTTATTGGTCAATATAGAACCGATACAATATTTACTAAAACCTAACGGACTTATCCCCATCTGATGCAAAATATCCCGTATTGGAGACCATGAAAAGCCATCACTTTTTAACTCTATAATTACTAATCCCGGTATTTCTACTTGTTCGCCTGTTATTAAGTTGTAAAAACGCAGACTATTATCAATCGTCAAACGTTCTGTCTTTTCTTTATTAACTAAAGTGATTCTATCAAACCTATTTTCAAGAATCGGATGAATTTCACCCCAAGAAAACCAGCTATATTTATTAAGAAAGACTCTTGTGGCAGTAGAATCCACATTTTCATAATTTTTTACTCTAATCCTCTTTTTATCAGTCCTACCTTTGTTACTTTTATTCTTTATTTCTAAAAAAGTCAGACAAGAATCAACATAAGTACGCACACGAATTTTTTCACGGACAGCCCGACCATTATGGTGAGCTAAATACATCGAATAATCCAGTGTGTCAAAATAGATAGTATAATACGGACTTATACGATTTTTAGAAACTTCTTGAACACGATATATTTCACAAATCTCTACCAAAAAATTTTCCAATTGTTCTTTCGTCGCTATGAATTTATTATCTATTCGATTCATAAGCCGAATAGACGACATCTCATCTAGCGAAATAGGACTCATGTTGTTTAAAATTGTTGCCAAACACATTCTGTTCACTGATTTACACATTGTTAATTTCATACAAATATAAATTTAACACGTATTAATTAGAAAATAAAATAAACAAAGACCCTTTTTTTATCTGTAAAAACCTCATTCATATATTCTATTCCTATTAATTATTAAACAAAATCTTGCACGATAAGAAAAAAACATCTATTTTTGTTTTATTGATTACTCTGCAAATAAAAAATAACTTATTAATAAGATTAGATATGATAGACGTAGATTCTTATATTAAAGATGCACAAGAAAAGATGGAAATGGCCATTATGTATCTAGAAGACGCCCTTTCACACATTCGAGCAGGAAAAGCAAATCCTCGACTTTTAGATGGTATCCGTGTGGATTCATATGGGAGTATGGTACCTATAAATAATGTAGCTGCTGTTACCACTCCTGATGCTAGATCCATCGCTATCAAACCTTGGGATAAATCCATGTTTAAAATTATCGAAACGGCTATTATCAATTCGAATCTCGGTATTATGCCGGAAAACAACGGAGAAATTATCCGTATCGGTATCCCTCCCTTAACTGAAGAACGACGCAAGCAACTATCTAAACAATGTAAAGCAGAAAGTGAAACAGCAAAAGTAAGCGTACGTAATGCCCGCCGTGAAACTTTGGAAACTCTAAAAAAGAGTATTAAGGAAGGACTTTCTGAAGACTTAGAAAAAGATGCGGAAGAAAAACTTCAGAAAATCCATGATAAGGCCATCAAAAAAATTGATGAACTACTGACTATCAAAGAGAAAGAAATCATGACCGTTTAAAACAGTGTGGGGCCTAGTTATTAAAAACACCGGTTCTTGGTATTTGGTAAAAACCGATGAAAAAGAAACGGTTGAATGTAAAATTAAAGGAAATTTTCGCTTAAAAGGTATTCGCAGCACTAATCCTGTTGCAGTTGGAGATTATGTACAAATAATCAAAAATAATGAAGGAACGGCATTTATCAGTGAAATAAGAGATCGAAAAAATTATATTATCAGAAAATCGTCTAACCTTAGCAAACAATCCCAAATCATTGCTGCTAATCTTGATCAATGTTTACTTGTAGTAACAATTAATTATCCTGAAACATCAACTATTTTTATAGACAGATTTCTTGCTTCTGCAGAAGCTTATAGAGTCCCTGTAAAATTAATTTTCAATAAAATTGATCAATATGATAAAGAAGAGACAGACTCTATGAATAATTTAATATCTCTCTATGAATCATTAAATTATCCTTGCTATAAAATATCAGCAAAAAAACAAGAAGGTCTTGAAAGTATCCATAATGACCTGGAAGGTAAGATCACTCTTTTTTCAGGGAATTCGGGAGTCGGAAAATCGACTCTAATTAATGCCATATTACCTGAAATAAACATAAAAACCGGAGAAATTTCATCAGCACATAATAAAGGAACACACACAACAACTTTCTCTGAAATGTTTCCACTTCACTCTGATAATGGATATATTATCGACACTCCAGGTATTAAGGGCTTTGGAACTTTTGATATGGAAGAAAAGGAAATTGGACATTATTTCAGAGAAATATTCAAATACTCTGCATATTGTCGTTTCAATAATTGTACTCACCAAAATGAACCGGGATGTGCTGTCATACACGCAGTTGAAGAACATCTCATCAGTAAATCACGTTATATCTCCTATTTAAATATGTTAGAAGATAAAGAAGAAGGAAAATATAGAAGCGCATATTAAACAATTAATAATGATCACCTTAAAAGAATTATATAGAATAGGTTACGGCCCATCCAGCAGTCATACTATGGGACCACAGAAAGCTGCCGAAATTTATTTGAAACGTCATCCGGATGCAACAGGTTTTGAGGTCACGCTTTACGGTAGTTTAGCCGCAACAGGAAAAGGACATCTTACAGATAAGGCCATTCTTGATACTTTCGGAGAAAAATATCCTACACAAATCATTTGGGAACCAAAAGTATTTCTCCCATATCATCCTAACGGGATGCTCTTTAAAACTATAGACACAAATAATATCCAAAGTGATCCTTGGACTGTTTACAGTATAGGAGGGGGTGCTTTAGAAGAAGAAAATTCTTCTATATTTCACCACGAAGAGATATACAAGATGAATTATGCCAATGAAATCTTATCTTGGTGCAATCAAAGCGGAAAAAATTATTGGGAATATGTCAATGAATGTGAGAATTCTGATATTTGGGACTATTTAAGAGAAGTATGGAAAGTTATGTGTGATGCCGTAGAACGTGGCTTAGAACAAGAAGAAGTTCTTCCAGGCCCATTAAAATTACGTCGCAAAGCAGCATCCTATTATGTTCGAGCCGAAGGATATCAACATTCTATGCGGGCACGTGGACTTATATTTGCATATGCATTAGCTGTTAGTGAAGAAAATGCTTCCGGAGGGAAAATAGTCACCGCTCCTACTTGCGGAGCCTGTGGTGTATTACCAGCTGTTCTATATTTTTTATACAAATGGCACGAATGTAGCGAGAGACGAATCATACATGCCCTAGCTACAGCCGGATTATTTGGTAATATAGTTAAAAAGAATGCTTCTATATCGGGAGCAGAAGTTGGCTGTCAAGGAGAGGTTGGGGTTGCATGTGCTATGGCTGCCGCTGCTGCTACCCAATTATTCGGAGGTACTCCCTCCCAAATAGAATATGCAGCAGAAATGGGATTGGAACATCACCTGGGACTAACCTGCGATCCGGTTTGCGGACTAGTACAAATTCCATGTATTGAACGTAATGCTTACGCAGCAGCACGTGCCATGGATGCTAATTCCTATGCCATGTTTACAGATGGTATTCACCGCGTATCATTCGATAAAGTAGTACAAGTTATGAAAAAAACAGGTCATGATTTACCATCTCTCTATAAAGAAACCAGTGAAGGTGGTTTGGCTAAAGAATTCAAAAAAGACAAGACGAAAAAAGATAAAAAAAAGAAATATATCCAATAAGACGAAAAAATAAATCTGCGAGTAATTTTAGTTTCACTCGCAGATTCTTATATAAAATTATTACTTTTTACAATTCAAGAATTTAGTAGTTGTCATTCTGGTTAAAATATGTTTATTATTTTGGTAAAAAAAACGACGCAAAGAACATAGTCCTATTATCCCCTTATAGTTTTGTGTATCTGAAATAGATTAAAACTATTTAAAAAAAAAGAAGCTTCTTTGTAAGAACGAGTTAAAAAAATAAAAGATAAACAAAAGCTGTTTAAAATTATTAATTCATATTGCACTAAATATTTCGA